>NZ_DHFC01000018.1:350086-420810 GCF_002400205.1 Aminobacterium sp. UBA4834
TAACAATATTAATAGGGAAAAAAGGGAGAGTAAGGTAGAGTTTGCACCGATATCCTAGCTTTTTCGCCACTCTAACCTCGCCCTGATATAAAGATGTATTCTTATCTCGTCTTAAAAGGACATTTCCCCTATCTATCCTCCTTTCAAGTGCTGGAGTCATATCAGCATAACCTACAATCCGAAGATCTTGAGGCATGGGAAGAAATTTCCCTATGGGATCTCCTTTTGATACTGTTTTTCCTTGTGGAAAGAGAGAGAGTTCCGGCGTATTCGGGATTTTTTCTATCCCGGGCCAAACGTTTGGATAACAAACCTGCCCTTCCAATCCATCAAGCCCAGGAATAAAATAACCTGTCTGCGGTGCTCGAAGTATTTGTTGAGAGCCATTATTTTCTAAAATAGCTATTTTATCCCCCTGAGCGACCCTTCCACCGTATCCTTCCACAGCATATTGAAGACGGCCGTGGGACGGTGATGTGAGAATGAATTCATTCCACAAAAGAATCCCCGGGAAAGGGAGCTCTTCTTCATAGGAGTAAGGCACCGCTTGAGCTATTCTCGGATGAGTTACGAGATAATAGTGCCACCAAAGGCCATACAACCATACAGCGCCAGCTAACGCACAGAGCACAAAAACAGTATAAACGACCACCTTGCGTTTGCTACTATAATTCATCTGTCTCAGCTACGCCCTCTTTTGTAAGAAATGTCTCTCTGTTAAGGCAGGAGAGCGGAATCTCTCCTTTCGTTAGTTTTTCCACATTCCCCGCAACAAAATGTAAAGCCCCCTTCAAGGAGGCATCAGTTACCCCGCCTATATGGGGGGTGACGGTAATGCGTGGATGATGAAGGATAGGGTCAGTCACTAACGGAGGTTCTGTCCAAAACACATCTAACCCTGCCCCTGCAATCCATTCTTCCTCTATAGCCTTCTCGAAGGCCTCTCGTATAACTAATCCCCCACGAGCTACATTAATAAAAAAAGCATTGCGGTCCATGGCGTGAAAGAAAGGTTCAGCTATACTATTTTGCGTTTCTGGAGTCAGCCCTAGGGTTACCACTACAAAATGGCATCCGGGAAGGGCTTTTTCCATTTCCGCCAGAGAGTAGAAACTTTTAATTCCCCACTCTCGAAACTCAGGACGATACGTTCGGTTAACCCCCACCACAGACATTCCCAAAGCTATAAGACGTTCTACTACACAGTGCCCTAAATTCCCCAATCCTACGACACATGCCCTCTTTCCCCAAAGAGTTATGCCTGGAGGAGTAAAGATTTTCCCTTCCGATATTTTTTCCTGGGACCGAGCATATCTCCTCGCTAAAAGCATCATATGGAGTAAGGCTATTTCCGCCACCCCTTCTGCATTGCCAGTCCCCCTGGAAGGAATATTACACGCAAAAATTCCTAACTTGGTACATGCTTCTATATCAAGCCCCTCCACTCCCACTCCCCACTGCTGTACCATTTTTAAACGGGGAGCCTTACTGAGAAGCTCGTACGTTACACTCATAGGACGAATAATGAGGACATCCGCCCACGGAAGCTTGTCTTTCAGATCCAAATCATCTGCCACATCCATCTCATGTCCCTGAAAGGCTGGGAGCAAAAGATCCCATAATCGTAAAAATGATTTCCCAGCAAAGAGTATATGCATCGGAATCTTCCTCTCTTCTCCCTTTAGCATAGGGGGTGTTTAGCCTGATACATGTCTCTCCAGTTCAGCGAAAGCATCGTGATTATGAATGCTTTCAGAGCTCACCACTCGTACCCGATACCAAGAAATTCGAGACTCTGCCTCTAGTTCCAACGCTGTATCACGAAGAACATCCTCTACAAACTTTGCATTCTGGTACGCTTGTTCGGTTACATACTTTTCATCCTCACGCTTCAATAACGAATGGAGAGGCGCAGAACCACACCTCTCAGCAATTTCTACAAGTTCTTCTATCCATACAAAGTTTTTCATACGCGCCGCTACTTCAATTCGAGCACGTTGGTTATGAGCTCCAAATTCAGAGATTTCTTTTGAACAAGGGCACAAGGTCTGTACAGGCACAATAACAGTAGTGATGAGATCAAAAGATGAATCTTTCTGTGCCCAAAAAATGACATCATAACGAGAATAGCTGGGGATTTTCGTTACAGGTGCATGGCGTCGGATAAAATAAGGGAACTGGAAAGTTATCTCGGCCCGATCGGCACGAAGTGTCTGTCGAAGGTGTTCCGTAATATGCTCCATTTGAGAAAGAGTCACTTTCCCCTGAAACTCCTCAAGAACTTCAATAAACCGACTCATATGGGTCCCCCTATAATGTTCTGGAAGAGAAACAGCCATAGAAACATTGGCTACTGTATGTTGCTCTTTCTGCTCTCTATCCAAAACAACAATAGGGTATGATAAATCTCTTATTCCTACAAGGTCGATAGGGATACGACGAGAGTCTCGCTCGCTCTGCACATCACGCATAGACATCTTCCTTTCTCAGAATAACGCCACTGGTAGCCGTCTCCCAGACCTCTATCTCAACAAGACAACAATGTGGGTAGCGTAACACTTCCTCTAACTGGTTCCACACCCACAAGGCAATATTTTCTGCCGTAGGCTGAGGGATAAAATCGTTAATATACGAATGATCGAGACGGGAAAGCACTCGTTCCTTAACAAGAGACGAGAGTTCACAAAAATCTATAACCATCCCTTCGTGATCTGGAGTTCCCTCTATAGTCACAACAAGGCGATATGTATGCCCATGGAGCTTCTCGCACTTCCCTTTATAGTGAACCAAGTTATGAGCTGCATCGAAGGTGAATTCCTTCTTCAGAAACATTGCATCTCCATCTCCTTTCATTCTTCCAAAAAACGAAATATATATTGTTTGATTTTACACCAAAAGTTTCTTCTCTCCCGAAAAAATGAAGTATATAGAATGAAAAGATCCTACCCCTCTTTTTTACGACTCCATTCAAAGAAAACCCCATAAAAACTGCTTCTGACCGACAATATATATGCAAAAAAACTATTTTAAGATCTTTTTAGCAACTATATCTGCATTCTAAACATTAATTTTATAAAAACTATTGACGACCACTCCCATAAAGTGCTATAACTTCTCCATTATTTTTTCTATCCGGACATGTTTTTGTTTCTTAAGGAGGAAAGGACATGACATACGATAAGCCACGGGATATTTTTGGAATGTACGTATTTGATCGACGGGCTATGAGAGAACGCCTCCCCCGGGATGTCTACGACGCCCTTATCGCTTCCATTGAGGGGGGACAAAAATTAGATTCAAGCATTGCCGATATGGTCGCTGCCGCCATGAAAGAATGGGCATTATCTAAAGGCGCTACACACTACACTCACTGGTTCCATCCCCGCACAGAATTGACGGCAGAAAAACATACCGCCTTTTTGGTTGCGGACGAAAATGGGCTTCCCATGGAGTCTTTTAAGGGAAAGGAACTTGTACAAAGCGAGCCTGACGCGTCTTCTTTCCCATCAGGAGGAATTCGTTCTACCTTCGAGGCCAGAGGGTACAGCGCCTGGGACCCTACAAGCCCGGCCTTCATTGTAACAAGTAAAAAAGGTGGTACCCTTTGTATTCCGTCAGTATTTATATCCTACGACGGTACGCCATTAGATTTGAAAACTCCCATGATGAAAGCATTGGACGCTGTGGAAACCAGAGCGTTGCGCCTCCTTAAGCTTTTCGGGAATCGGGGACTTAAATGGGCCAAGGTAACTGTAGGGGCTGAGCAAGAATTTTTTCTTATTGACGGAGCAGGGGCAAGAAAACGTCCTGACCTCCAATTCTGCGGTCGAACAATTATAGGCTGCCAACCTCCCAAAGGGCAACAGATGGAGGATCACTATCTGGGAGCTATTCCTCCTCGAGTTCTCTCTTATATGGAAGACGTGGAGAGAGACCTGTATCGTCTCGGTGTCGTTATTACTACCCGCCATAACGAAGCTGCCCCCTGCCAGTTCGAATTTGCACCTCAACATGCGGAAGCAAATTTGTCGTGCGATCAAAATCAGCTTATTATGGAAACATTAAGAAAGATGGCCCGCCGCCATGACCTCATGCTTCTGCTCCACGAAAAACCCTTCGCCGGACTGAACGGGAGTGGAAAACATATAAATTTCTCCATTCAGGATAGTGATGGGAAAAACATCCTGAAGCCATCGTCTAATCAGAGAAGAAACATTCAATTTCTTACATTTCTTTCGGCCTTTCTTCTCGGATTATCACGATACAGTGGCCTGTTGCGAGCCTCTATCGCTTCTCCCGGGAACATGCATCGCCTTGGGGGAAACGAAGCGCCACCTGCAATTATAAGCGCCTATCTGGGCGATACCCTTTCTATGATTTTGGACCGCATCGAACAGGGCTTGCCAGATGCTTTCCCCAGCAAGGGACTTATCGATTTGGGACTCAGCCGTCTGCCTGAAATTACAACAGACAACACTGACCGCAACAGAACGGCTCCCCTTGCTTTCACAGGGAATAAATTTGAATTTCGAGCACCTGGCGCCTCCCAATCTATAGCAGGGCCTCTTACGATGATTTTGGCCATCTGGGCCTGGGGGCTCGACCAAATCTGCTCTATGATCGAGTCGAGAATTGGCAATGGTGATGTGATAGATGCAGCTCTGGAAGCAGTGCGGTATGCGGCTCGGGAAAGCCGTAATATTCGATTTGAAGGGAACGCCTATAGCCAGGAATGGTATGAGGAAGCTCGTAAGAGAGGACTCATTATAGCTCATAACACTCAAGAGGCCCTCGCTCTTTACTTGGTCCCTGAGCATCGCCAGCTTCTCTCAGATCTTCATATTATGAACGATCGTGAAATTACCGCCTATTACGAAATTCGGCTGGAGCAATATGTAAAAACAGTAGAGATCGAGATGGGTATTTTACACTCTATGGTTTGGGAGGGGGTTTTACCCGCCCTTTCAAAGCAACTCGTATTAGAAAGCCAAGCTTTCAGCGCTATCGATCCAAGTCTTATGGATAATGCTGACGAGCCATGGAAAAAATTCATTCGGCGTTTGGGCACTCTCAAAACAGGCCTTCATACGGCAGTAGAGCACTTAGATAATTTAAGGCAAAAAATTCTTTCCATGCCTCTTGAAGAACAAGCTAAAGTGCTGACAGAAGAGGGGCTTCCTCTAGATGCTGCTATCAGAGGGATGTGCGATGCGGCGGAATCCATAACGGCCGGCAGCGTATGGCCATATCCTACATATAGGGAACTTCTCTATATTCCCTAAGAAGAACCTCACAGTTCGAGACACGGCGCCACCTACGGCACCGTGCCCCGAACTGACGGGTGAAGATAGCGAGACAATTCAAATACTAGATCTTTTTTCCCCAGCTTTATACCCCAATCCAAAAGAACCCGAAATTCCTTTACATGAGGTTCCTTTTGAAAGAGGGCATACATCCTATTGAGTCCTTCGGCAAGAAGTTCCGGATCTCGCCCTCCTTCACCGCAGGCAAGGAGAAGATGGGCAAGCTCTTTTTGAGCCAGGGAACGAACCATAAGAGATTGGGAGGCTCTATTCAGGCAATCCATCTGAAGAGCCATGTTTTTTTCTTCAAAAGCCTTTGCTATTAATCTATCACTATAAAGTCCATGCCCCAAAAAGATAAGACCGCCTACAGCCACTCCACTGAACAAGGCCATAATAAAGCGGTTTTTCTCCAGAGAAAAACGAACACAAAATTCTTCCTGTAGAATATCTCTGTTCGCAACTCCTAAAGCCACAGCCAGCCAGACAGCATCCTCAATACGATGAAAGGGACGGGTCCACAAAGCAGTCCCTCCAAAAAGAACCACAAGGGACGATCCCCATAATGCTTCTAAGGAAAGGGGAGCCTTTTTATAAAGCACAGAAACAAAGTGACAAAACCACCAACAAACGACGGTAAAAAGAAGAGCACCTCCCACAACTCCTGTTTCACATAACCATTGAAGAAATTCATTGTGAGCCCAATATGTATACTGCCATTTCTTCTCTGGATGCTCTTCTAGCATCGCCCCCTGCGCTTTAAGATAGTTCCATTTATAATGTCCCAACCCTACACCGCGAAAGGGATGTTGACGAAACATATACCACGATGTAAGCCAAATGCTGTCTCTTTGCCCCACAGATGCGGGGTTTTCAACTATATCTCTAAATTTATCTTTTAATGTTCCAATGCGCCCTTCATTTAATTCCACAGTGGCTGTCATAATAGCGAAGAAAATCAAAATAATACATAACGCCCTTCGTTTTATATCCTTATTTCCAGAACACCACACCCCTATGGCCATAAACAACAATCCCGATATGATTCCGAAGATAGCGGAACGGCTAGTAGTGTTCCATAGCCCCCACTCTGTTACAGCCAAAAGAAGGATTAGAATGCCGTCTCGTGGTAAATCCCATCCCTTCTTTGAAAAAACCGGTACGTAGAGAAAAAGGAACATGAGATTCAATGAGCAAATAGCCAACCAGAAGGCAAGCATGTTTTGTTGTCCTGTATTGGCTATGTAATGTCCTGGGGTTTGAAGAATAAAAAAGAAGGGTTTATGTAACGAGTGAATTTGAAGTTCTGCAAAAAAAACACTTACGGCCCCTGCCAAGCCGCTGCTTAAAAAAATCCACGGAAGCCACGTCTCATTAAAAATGTTAAACGTTATGATATAAAGAAGCCATAGGGCGGCAAAGGAAAACCAGGCAAGAAGGTATGTAGACCACGAAGAGATAGGGATCCAAAGGGGCTGGAGGGACAAAAATATAAGAAAAAATGTCGCAATAAGAGAAAAAGAATCCCATAAGAAACCTCTTGCCCTCTCGGCAAAGCTCTTTATAAAAGCAAAGAAAAGCATTATGCAGAGAGGAACAAGAGTTACGACCCACTTCATAGGATGAAGGGTCTGATACCAGAACTCTCCCGAAAAAACCATATTGGGTACTACGAGAAGAATTAAAAAACAACAAAAAGACAAGCCCTCTGTTTTGAACGAGGGCTTGTTCTTGTTATATTCTATAAATCCGTTACTCAGGGAGCCCATGTTCATGTACCTTGTCTTTTTCTGGGACTATATGTCCTTTGAGGTCTACTGTAATTTCAACTATAAGCTCTCTTTGAGCAAGTTCTTTAACTTTCCAGATGACAGGGATCCCTTTGCGCCTATTGCTTTCCACAAGAACAGCCAGATCCTTCAAAAGCTCCCCTGTAGGACCTTCTGGGCCTGTAAAGGAAAGTCCTTTGCTTCGACTCTTTCGAGAAACAGATTCATGATCTTTTGGGCGAAGAGCCTGTTTTTTGTTGCGAACTAACGCTTCCGCTTCTTTCGCATTGAGCTTCTCTTCTGCAATCTGTTGTGCAAGAAGCACCTGCTGTTCAGAAGCCAACCCTACAAGGGATCGAGCCTGCCGTTCTCCAATCTTCCCAAACATAATCATATTCTGCACGCCTTCATCAAGTTTAAGAAGACGAAGTTTGTTCGCTATAGATGACTGGGAACAACCAAGTCTGGAAGCAAGTACAGATTGGTTCCATCCTGTGCGATCTAAAATATTTCGAAGGCACTGGGCTTCTTCTATAGCGGAAAGATTGCTTCTATGGACATTTTCAACGAGAGCCAAGACCTGCTGGTCAGTGGGAGTAATCTGAGTTACTATAGCTGGAATTGTAGAGAGCCCCACTTTTTTGGCAGCCCTCAGACGACGCTCTCCAACTATAAGTTCATATCCCTTATCCACTTCACATACAACAATCGGCTGGATCACACCAAGTTCAGCTATAGACGATGCCAGTTCGTTAAGCTCGTTCTCATCGAAATACAGACGAGGTTGCATAGGGTTAGGCCGAATAAGGTCTACAGGCAATTCACAAAATTTCTTTTCTCCTCCACGAGGCTTTTCTTCATTTTTCCCGCCACGTAACAGTGCTTCGTTGCGAAGGAAATTCATCATACCTGCCATTCCGCTGCTCCTCCACAAATCAGACATAACACAATAACTCTAAATAAAGGTTCGCTCTGCATTAACAAATCGTGTATATTCCTTCAGGAATACTAAGTCCACATCTCCAGTAGGCCCATTACGATGCTTAGCGATACGTACAGTGGCCCGATTATCCTCCTCTTCCGGTGAACCAGCGCTATCATAATACCCCGGCCTATAAAGGAGAAGAACCAGATCCGCATCCTGCTCAATGGCTCCACTATCTCGAAGGTCTGATAGTTGAGGCATTTTATCTGTTCGCTGCTCCACAGCTCTCGAAAGCTGTGAAAGGGCTAGAACAGGTACCTCCAGCTCTCGAGCTACACCCTTCAGAGCTCTGGATATTTCAGCTACCTCCTGCTGTTTACTGTCAATACGCCGGGAAAAGCTCATAAGCTGCAAGTAGTCCACTACTATAAGCCCCACGTTCTCAAAACGAGCTTTAAATCGTCGTGCCCGTGCTCTAAACTCTAAAGTAGACAGCATGGAACTATCGTCTATAAAGATGGGAGCCTGGGTCAGACGCCCGGCAGCATCTGCCAATTTTTCCCAATCGCCATCTGAAAAAGATCCGTTTCGTATATCGTGGATATTCACTTTAGCCTCAGAACCTAGCATTCGCTGCACCAACTGCTCTGCACTCATTTCCAAGCTAAAGATCAAAATGGGGGTTTTTTGCTCCACGCCTCCATGTTGAGCCATATTCAGAGCAAGAGCTGTTTTTCCCATAGAAGGACGGGCTGCAAGAATATTGAGGCTCCCTGGCTGGAGCCCTCCAACCATTCGATCGAATTGATAAAAGCCAGTGCTGTACCCTGTTACATCCTGGTCTGACTTCCGATACTGTTCCTCTATCATTTGGAAGGTCTTGCCCAGAACATCTGAAACAGCCCTGAAATTTGTTCTGTTCCTGTTCTGAGCTATTTCAAAGACAGATTTCTCCGCCTCTTCCAGAATCTCATCAATTTCCAGCTCTTCAGAATAGCCTAGCCGAACTATTTTATTCCCTGCAGAAATGAGCCGACGGTGAATAGATTTATCTTTAACGATAAGAGCATAATATTCAGCATTTGCAGTAGTGGTGACGCCATCTACCAATCCAGCGATAAAGGGTTGTCCCCCTATTTTTTTATCGAACTCCCGTTTGGCAACTTCTTCGAGAAAGGTAAGGGGGTCAACCGGTTTGCCACGCTGAGCCATATCGCAGATAACCTCAAACGCCAATCGGTGCACAAGATCATAAAAATCGTTAGGGACCAAGACCTCCATAACCTGGTTCAATGCTTCCCTGTCTACGAGACAAGCTCCTAAAACAGCACGCTCCGCATCGAGACTTGTAGGGGGTACTCGATCATATATGTTTTCTGCCACCGCTATTCCGCCTCAACTTTTACGGTCATTCGAGCTTCCACTCCTTGATAGAGCTTAACCGTGAAAGAATATTCCCCCGTATTCCGAATGGTTTCATCAAGCTTTATATCTTTTTTATCGATAGAAACCTTTAGTTGTTTTTTTAGTGCCTCTTCTACATGAGCATTTGTAACGCTCCCAAAAAGCTTTCCTGACTCACCTGCACTCGCTTTAACTACTACCTGTTTCCCCTGCAAGTGACGACTCATCTCCTGAGCCTCCGCCAGCATCTTCTCTTCTTTCTTTTCCCGAGCCTTCATATCTTGCTTCCATTCGCTCAGCCTCGAAGGAGTCGCTTCTTCCGCCAAACCTCGTGGGATCAAGTAGTTTCGGCTATATCCGTCAGATACCTCTATAAGATCTCCTTTATTTCCTAATTTCGCTATATCCTGTTTTAGGATTACTTTCATTGCTACTCCCTCCTGATTCGTGACCTGAAATCAAACCACATATCCCCTATCCCTATACCCAAAGCAACTGTGGAAAGGAAAGGGATGAACATCACAAATATTATAACAATCCATCGAAGAACTTTCCCTACACCTCTCAAAGAAAGATAATACCAGATAACAGATAGGCCCTGGAGCAAGAAAAGCATGTTGACAAGAAGTTTAAGGTTCATTCCCACTCGAAAAACGAGACTCGATTGTCCAAGCTGTATTCCAACTAAAGAGAACACAATGGAGACTACAAAAGCCCAGAATATACTTTTAGGGAACCGCCACTGATCAAAAGAAGGAAGAGATGGTAACGTACCGCTGCCGATGCGGTGGATCACAGCTCGACTAATAACATAGCTTAAGTAGCAATCGACAGAAGCAGCTAAAGTCAGTATGGCGGGGAACACCATGGGCAACATTTTCAATGTTACCATCATTTGTTGTTTCATAGATTCTATGGTCTCAGGAGATAATCCTTTCCCAGCATAAAATTCAAAAACCTTATTCATGGTGTTTTCTATCTCTACAGGGTCGATAGAAAAGGGGTTCATACCCATAACCTTACTCGCCACAACCATAAGCACCAGTTTACTGCCAAGAGAGATAAGGATTCCATATAGAAGTATCTCCACTCCGTGATCCAATCTCTTCGACAAATATCCTAAACCGATTCCTAATATTCCAAAACCTAAAATAAAAAAGAGCGCTCCTATAGGGCCCATAAAAAACATTATTAAAACTGCCGCTACACCTGCTCCGAGAATAGACTTCTTCAGATCATGCCGCAACCCCATAACAACTAGAGGTGCTGGGCAGAGAAAGGAAAAAGCAATACCTACAACTGGTAAAAACTGAGCCGCTAAAAAAAGAACTACCGCCAGTCCCACGAGGAGAGAAGATTCGACAAGACTTCTCGTTGGCGTCACATGTGAACATCCTTTCCTGCACAGGTTGTGCCGAAAAAACAGGGGGAGAAGCCGTAGCCACTCCCCCTGTACTCATACATACCTATTTCAACAGCTAGAGCCTATTCTACAGAGTAAGGCAGAAGCGCCATATAACGAGCTCTCTTTATAGCCCTTGTCAGCTGGCGCTGATGTTTGGCGCAATTCCCCGTTACCCGTCTAGGCATAATTTTACCTCGCTCGCTTACATATTTCCGTAAACGCTCTATATCTTTATAATCTACGTTGTCGAGTTTATCGACACAGTAAAAACAAACTTTAGGCCGTCTCTTGCCACCCCGTCTAGGGGCGCCGCCCCCTCTCTGTCCTCTTGAGGGGCCATTATTCTCAGCCATGAATGTACCTCCTCCCTAAAAAGGAATGTCTGCTTCTTCTCCAGCTTCAGAATCTCCCATTTCGGAGATATCCAGAGGAAATTCCTCACCATCGAACCCCTTATCCCGGATGCTGCCAAAATCATCGCTGCCTCCGCTGTAGGGGCTTTCTTTCACATCTTCATCATCTCGCGAGGCGCTGCCCAGGAAAGTTACCGACGAAGCTATCACTTCCGTGATCCAACGACGCTCTCCCGATTTATCTTCGTAGCTTCGGACCTGCATCCGCCCTTCGACGAGGACCGGACGCCCCTTCCGGAGATATCTCTCGCAATTTTCAGCCTGATTCCCCCACACGACAATGGGAATAAAATCTGTCTGATTCTGCAATTCTCCGTTTCGCCCTTTCCACTGGCGTCCTACAGCTACTGTCAACCTGGCTACTGCTTGCTTTGATGCCGTATATCGTATTTCAGGGTCTCTCGCCAGGTTCCCCATGAGAATGACTTTATTAAATCCTCTGGCCAAAAGATCTCCTCCTTACTCTTCGTCAAGACGGACGATCATCTGCCGATATACATTAGGCCGTAAACTCATAAGACGTTCAAGCTCTTCAATCTCATCAGAATCGAGCTTAAATGTCATCACTGCGTAAAAACCTTCGGTGTGCTTATCGATAGGATAAGCCAGCTTTCTCTTCCCCCATATATCGGTTTTAGAGTGCTCTCCACCAAGGCTCCGCACGACCTCCTCGATCTTACCGATCTCTTCCTTTGGATCTTCCAGTTCAGAACTTACTAGAACCATCATTTCGTAGGGTCGCACGTTCTTCACCTCCTCCCTTTGGACATTATGGTCTCTTTTCTACGAAAGAGACAGGGAAACATTCGAGTATTATACGCTACTGTTGTTTTTGCGGCAAGACATCGTCCGACGTTACAACAATACGATAGATGCGTTCCCCCGGAAAAACAAGATTATATTGATCTCTTGCGAGATGGGCCAATCCTTCCGGTGTTTTGTAAAAGTCTATCTTCTCCTGATATTCTTGAAGTTTGCGGGAGAGAGACGTTAAGCGAACCATACGAGAGTCCACCATCTCGGATAGTCGATGTATCTCTCGAAACTCGAAGACATATGCTGTCCCCATAATGGCCACAATAAGCCCCAGCATTACTGCAAGGAAGACCCACCGAAGCCGAGGCATACCGCACTACATCCTTTCAGGAGCCCGCACACCCAAGAGAGAGAGAGAGAGAGACAAAACTGTCTTTGAGGCTTGAACGAGTAGGAGCCTCATATTCATTACTGGTAAACGTTCTCCAAGTATACGATTGGCATTATAAAAAGAGTGAAAATCTCCAGCCAAGTCGTAAGCATAATTAACAATAAGATAGGGAGCCCGCTCCAAAGCCGCTTTCTCCACTTCCTGAGGGAAAAGAGAGAGCCTGTTCACCAACTTTTTCTCCTCTTCAGCAAGGAGAAGTGACGGATCCAGGGCTTCCATTCCAGGGATAGCTATCCCACGAGTTTCAGCTTCTTTCAAGACGCTACAGATTCTGGCATGAGCATACTGCACATAATATACTGGATTTTCATTAGAAGACTGTTTGGCTAACTCCAAATCAAAGTCGAGATGGCTATCACTTCGTCGCATTACAAAGAAATATCGAGTTGCATCAACCCCTACTTCATCCATCACGTCCCGTAGAGTAACGAATTGCCCCGAGCGGGTGGACATGGCAACTTGCTCTCCGCTTCGAAGGAGGTTCACAAACTGAATGAGCACTATTTCAAGGCTGTCTCGCTCTTTTCCAAGAGCTTCTATGCCCGCTTTCATACGGGGCACATAGCCATGATGGTCTGCACCCCAAATATCGATGACTCTTTGGAATCCCCGACTAAATTTCTCCATATGATATGTAATATCAGACGCAAAATATGTAGGGACACCGTTGGTACGGATAAGGACACGATCCTTTTCGTCGCCAAAAGCCGTTGCCTTAAACCAGAGAGCTCCGTCTTCTTCGTAAGCATAGCCCCGTGCTTTAAGGGTTTCCATTGCTTGAGGCACAAGATCTCGTTCGTAAAGACTCTTTTCGGAGAACCAGACATTAAAACGAACCCCGAAATCAGAGAGATCTTTTTTTATTCCCTCTAAAATTCGGCCTGCTGCGTAACGCTGGAAGAAGGGCAGGCTTTCCTCCAAAGGTTCTTTAAGAAAGACATCGCCTTCCCTGTCGATAATCTCTTGAGCGATATCGTATATATAATCACCTTTATAGGCATCCTCTGGGAAAGGCGCCATCCCCCCCTGGCCTAAAAGCTCAAAATATCGGGATTGGGCGGAACGCCCCAATATCTGCATTTGAAGCCCTGCATCGTTAATATAGTATTCTTTTTCTACTTCCCAGCCAGCAAAGTCCATAATTCTGGCAATGATGTCACCAACAGCCGCCCCACGTCCATGACCAACATGAAGAGGTCCGGTAGGGTTTGCACTTACGAACTCTATCTGTACTTTTTCTCCCCCTCCAAGATTGGAACGGCCATATTCATCGCCTTCTTCTATAATAGTCCGCACGGCTTCCCCCATCCATTTCTGGGAAAGGCGGAAATTGATAAATCCTGGCCCTGCTATCTCCACAGACGTAAAATAATCACAATCGGCAAGGCGGGTCACCAAATCTTCTGCCAATTTTCTGGGTTTTTCCTTGAACACCCTGGCAAGTTGCATGGCAATATTTGTAGCCCAGTCGCCATGTTCTGCTTTTTTAGGCTTTTCGATAACATACTCCGGTAATTCTTCTGTTGGTATTCCCCGTTCCTCCGCAGCTGACTGAACTGCATTATCCAAAAGACCGCGAAGGGTCTGTAACACATCGGCCATTTGTACACCTCCAAGATCTTTACTTGGCACGCAGAGGCAGTGTTTTTGCGTTAAAGTCGGCGAACCGACGAACAGATTCATTCAAAGCCGACGCTATGGACTCATCAATACGATCCACAGACACAACAACCTTCGCGCTACCGCTAATAAGATTTTTTCTCTGTCGATAGTCTATTTTTTCATAATACTTCACCTTTCCCATATCCCTACTCGCTGTTCCAGGCAACATCACCACGTCCATAGTGGAGGGAATGCGAAGATCGTACTCCATTTCCACAGCAAAAGGGAATCTCAGCGAATAGGGAGGACGAACTCCACCTATTTCTTTGAGACACATAGGGAAAAAAGAGGGCAATTTTACCAGCATCTGCTGTCCTGTAGCTCCAGTAATGGCTCCTAATATCTCTATAGGGAAGGAGATTTCATACCCATATTTCAATTGACGGATCTCCGCTTTCTTCCCGTCAAAAGGAACACCTGTACAGGCGGATAATACATCTGCAGCTTTCGGACCGTCAGGAATATCCCCGCCAAAGAAAAGTCCCGTCCATCCATTCCTGACAAAAAAGGAGACTTTCCCCGAAAGAACTCCCGACTCATTCAGAGTCATATTCCATCGAAGAGAAAGGCGATGATCAGCAGCTCCGCCGCCCTGTATAACATCTGTTTTTATTTCTTGATCTACAAGTCCATACACCCGATTCCCCCAAAGAGCCGGGGGAGTTTCTCCAAGAGAAATACCTTGCTGCAAATCGAAAAAGAATACTCCTGCCCCAGGGTACGAAGCTTCTATAACAGGCTTCAGCAGAAGGCCTTTAGTTACAGGGGTATCACCGGCTATTTCCGTAGCCGTAACCCACTTAATTCGCGTCTGCCATCCCGCTAAAGGAAGCCACCGAGACAGTACTATTGTTTTTTCCCAATCAGACCATGGACCTTCAGCAGGGATAGAAGATCTCAATGCCTGAGCAGGGACAGACACTGGGAAGGAAGGAATATTTTTTACATATCGTATAATTTCATTCCCAGCCTTTACTTTATTTGCATTTTTTGCTGACGTGGAAACAGCTTCTGGCGCATTTGGGGTAGAAACACCTTCCATTGCCTTGAGCAGACGATAGAAGGAATCCCTCCCTTGTTGCAAACTAAAAGCTATAAAGGGTTCAAAAGAGCTCAGGAGCGAGCGTCCAGACCATGTGGGATGGTTGACCACTAACCATTTATACTGATCTCGCCCTCCTACTTTTTCCACCGACGGCTCTATCCCTTCACTTGATATCCACGCCAAGTTGGCCCCCGACGGAACATCCACAGAGATACGCTGTTCCCACTGAGGCAAATCCAGCCCTGTCTTAATATACCCATCCACACCCACTTTCCCTGGGGAAAGGACTTTATAAGAAAGGGCAAGAATCATTTCATCTCGCACAGGGAATTGCACCTGGCATATCTTATTCTCGCCAACTTCTAAAAAAGAAGTATCGGCTTCTAATTCTTTCAGGCCAGTACCTGGATCATATATATCTGCTGCTATAACATCCACGTTTCCACCTTCAGGGACAGGAATAGCCCAATTCAGCCATCGCGGATCAATAGAACTTCGGGCCAAGATGACCCAAGTAACAGTACTTTCCATACTTCCATCAGCTAAAAGAGCGTACTGGTGATCTTTCAGCCAAACAATGCCGGAGGCATTCCCGTAGAGGGAAAAACCCGGCGCTTCCTGTATCATCCGTTGGATATCAAAATCTTGCGCAGCATGCGCCACTCTCACTTCGCTTGTTCCACCAAAAAGCAAACAGGAGATGACAACACAAAGGGCTATTTTACGAAAACGTAGGCCCATATTTTTACCTCCTCGTTTTTAAGCGTTTTTACCACAACAATGTTTATACTTCTTGCCACTCCCACAAGGGCAGGGATCGTTTCGACCTACTTTAGGCCCCTTCCTTATTGGCTGTGGTTTTTCATCTCCAAAACGCTCTGAGTGAACATCTTCACCGGAAGCAAAAGGCAAAGCAAAATCCCGGCTTTCTCTTACTCCCTGACGATCTGAAGCTCTACGAACATCTTGTGATACAACTGTCACTCGGAAGGCCAGCTCCGCAACAGATTCGCGAACTCTCTCCATCATGGCCTGGAAAAGGTTATACGACTCGAACTGGTATTCGAGAAGGGGATCTTTTTGCCCAATAGCCCGCAGACCTATCCCTCGTCGAAGCTCGTCCATGGCCAAAAGATGATCCTTCCAACTCGTATCAAGAGTATGGAGAACAACAAAACGCATGAGTTCATCAGCAATAGTTGTTCCCAACGTCTCCATTTTTTCATGGAAACGATTCCCGATTTCTTTTTTAAGCTTTTCCACAGCTTCAGGCAAAAGTCGACGACTGTCTACTCCCTCAAGGAATATATCGAGCCCGGCTCCAAAGAGAGAACGAAGTTTAGACGCCGCTCTCTGAGGCTCCGCTTCCCCCTCCTCAGGGAAATAATGGTCAAGAACGTCATCCACAACACCTGAGATGACCTCCCACGTATGCTCAATAATATTTTCATCTTCCAAAATCAGGCGCCGCTCATTGTAGACAGCTTCGCGTTGCTGGTTCATCACATTATCGTAAGCTAAAAGCTGTCTTCGAATATCAAAGTGCATCTCTTCTACTTTTTTCTGGGCTGATTCTATAGCTTTGGTGAGAAGGTTGTGCTCTATGGCTTCCCCTTCCTCCATGCCTAATTTCTCCATAAGCCCCTGGATACGATCTGATCCGAAAAGTCTTAACAGATCGTCTTCCAATGAAAGATAGAAACGGCTTGATCCAGGATCCCCCTGTCTTCCAGATCGGCCACGAAGCTGATTATCAATTCGACGAGATTCATGCCGCTCTGTTCCAATAATTTTCAGTCCTCCGTACGTCAACACTTCCTCTCGCTCTTTGGAACATTGCTCTCGAAACTCTTCCAGCAGTTCCTTATAACGCTCCGGATTATTCCTTTCGTCTTTTTCTTCTCTTCTAAGTGCCTCTTTTGCCAAAAACTCCGGATTCCCCCCGAGCACTATGTCTGTTCCTCGTCCTGCCATATTAGTAGCTACAGTAACAGATCCCAAACGGCCTGCCTGAGCTACTATCTGAGCTTCTTTTTCATGATATTTTGCGTTCAGAACTTGATGAGGTATTTTCCTCGCCTTGAGTAGTTTGCTGACACGCTCAGAATTATCAATAGACGTGGTTCCTACAAGAACAGGCTCTCCTGTTGCATATGTCTCAGCAACTTCATCTGCTACCGCATGGAATTTCTCAACTGTCGTACGGTAAATTACATCGGCAAGATCTTCTCGAATCATGGGTTTATTTGTAGGAACAACGATGACTTCAAGTCCATAAATTTCTTTGAATTCTTCCGATTCAGTTACTGCCGTACCAGTCATACCTGCCAGTTTTCGATACATACGGAAATAATTCTGAAGAGTGATAGTAGCTAACGTCTGGCTCTCTCTGCCAACTTTCACCTTTTCTTTCGCTTCTATAGCCTGATGGAGACCATCAGAATAGCGTCGGCCAACCATAAGACGACCGGTAAATTCGTCTACTATAACGATCTCCCCATCCTTAACAACGTAATGCACATCCTTTTGGAAGAGGACATGGGCCTTTATGGCCTGAACTATACGATGGGCCAAATCGGAGCGAGCGGCATCAGAGAAAAGCCCCGGCATTTTCAGAAGGTGTTCACACCGAGCTATTCCTTCTTCGGTAATCGATACGTTCCGCTCCTTCTCATCTTTCTCAAAATCCTTGCCCTCTCGAAGCTGACGAGCAATCTGATCCGCTGTAGCGTACATTTCCACGTTGTCTTCAGAAGGGCCAGAAATAATGAGAGGAGTACGGGCTTCATCTATAAGAATAGAGTCCACTTCGTCAACAATGCAGTAGTAATGGCCTCTCTGAACAAGTTGCTCACGAGAGACAGCCATATTGTCTCGCAAATAATCGAAACCAAACTCGCTGTTCGTTCCATAGGCTATATCAGCAAGATATGCTTTTTTACGTTCTTCCTGATCCATATATGCATATATAACCCCAACAGAAAGGCCCAGGAATTTATAAATAGGCCCCATCCACTCAGCGTCACGTTGTGCCAAGTAATCGTTCACAGTCACAACATGCACACCCTTACCTGATAGCGCATTAAGAACAACAGCTAAGGTCGCTACCAGCGTTTTGCCTTCCCCCGTCTTCATTTCTGTAATTTTCCCTTCATGAAGAGCAACTCCGCCCATAAGCTGAACATCAAAATGGCGAAGTCCCAAGGTTCGGCGGGATACCTCTCTAACGAGGGCAAAAACTTCAACTAAAAGGTCATCAGGACTTTCTCCTGATGCTATTCGTTGCCTGAAATCAGAAACCAGAGACTGTAACTCCACGTCTTTCCTGGCCATCATTTCCGGTTCCAGACCGTTGATTTCGCCGACGATCTGGCGATACCGCTTCAATGCTCGTTCGTTGGGGTCAAGCCCAAGAACGCGCTTAAGGCCATTGAACATATATTTCACCTCTGCTAAAAAAGTGGTCGTTGTTCCACGAAAAAGTATTATATGCTTAAAAGAAGGGATGGGTCAAAAGTATTTTCACTGATGCAAAACAGGGCGGTGATCTTCCAGATCCCGCCCTGTTTTTTCTATTCCATTCCCGCCATCATAAGAGCAAAAACTTTCGTTTCATTAAGCAAGTGTTCTATTTCGCAATATTCATTAGGCATATGAGCTACATCTGCTTCATGCGCCCACACTACGGCCGGGATACCTTCCTTCCTAAAAAAAGCAGCACACGTACCACCACCGACACCTCCAATCACTGGTTCAAAACCATATACTTCGCGTAAAGAAGACGCTAGCAAACGTACCACTGGAGCATCTGAGGGGGTAGGCAACGTAGAATCGGTACGTTGTAGAATAGAAAAAGAGATACTGCCACCTTCCGCCCGCTCAACCTGTTTTTTGACCTGAGACACGACATTCAGAACAGCATCGACATTCACAGATGGCAATATGCGACAGTCAAAGCAGAAAGTTTCCTTCCCTGGGATAGTGTTTACATTCCCTACATTACTATTGCGCCGTGTAGGTTCGAAGGTAGAGACTGAAGGATTAAAAAGGCTATCCTTATCAGGGAAGGCTTCATGAAGAGCTCGATCTAATTCGACAGCAAATATATTGGCAATCCGACATGCATTGAGCCCCAAATCAGGACGACTGGCATGGACCTGCTCTCCTTCAACAGAAAACTCTAGCCATAAAATACTCTTCTCCGCAACCTCTATAAAATCCCCTTTATCATTACCCCCATCGGGGACAACAATACAATCATCCTTTTGAAAAATGCCTTCTTGAATCAAATGCTGAATTCCATATACACTGCCAACTTCCTCATCCGCAACGAAACAAAGGCAGACTTCATACTTTGACTGGATACCTCGTTTGGTCAGAAGAGATGCAGCGTAAAGGCTTGCTATAAGTTCCTGCCCATTATCATTACTGCCCCGACCATAAACCCGACCATCTTTTACTACAGCCGTGAAGGGATCTGTATGCCACAACGCCAAATCTCCTTCTGGAACCACATCCATGTGAGAAATAATCCATAAGCGTTTTGAAGTTGCGCCAGGGATCCTAACGATCAAATTGGGACGGTATCCTTCAGGAGCTTTTTCATCGGGAGCATTATGCCATTCCGCCTGAGGCAAACCTAGTTTTTCGACGAGCTGGGCTATATATTGAGCTTTTTTTACCTCCCCAGTCCCTCCTTCGTGGGGAGAAACTGAAGGATAATGTACCAGCACAGCTACGCTTTGTACTATCTCGTCTTTCTGGTCATCCACCCATTGCATTATTTGTGTTTTCATACCCAAACGCCACCTTTATTGGGATTAAGATGCATCAAAAAGGATATCCTTACCTTTGATAAGGTACTCCATGCCAGACCATACAGTAAGGATCATAGCAATCCACATGGCCCACAGCCCTCCTTGGACATTAAAGATGAGAAGGGTTATAGCTATAATCTGGCTCACCGTCTTGATTTTCCCCATTTTAGAAGCCGCTATTACAATTCCTTCCACAGCAGCTACCAAACGAATGCCGGTGACTATAAAATCTCTGGAAATAATGACCACTACAATCCACGCAGGAAGCCGTTGAAGTTCCACCAACGAAATAAGCGCTGCCACAACCAAAATCTTATCGGCAAGAGGGTCAATAAACTTCCCTAAATTTGTAACAATCCCCTTCTTTCGCGCTATATATCCATCTGCTGTATCAGTAATAGCTGCGAGTATAAAAACAAAACCAGCGATAAGATCTCCATAATTAACCTGAACTCCCAGTTTTTCAAGAGCAAGTACCGGAGTACTTATTTTAAGAGTTAGAAAAATCACTACTAACGGAGTAAGAAACACTCGTAAGAGACTGAGCATATTGGGAACATTTAGGGCCGACATTTGGACGTGCCGCCTCCTTAAACAAATATAGTAACTAGAACTCTCTCATATTATGACACAACGAAGGGGACGGCAAGTCGCCGTCCCCTGAGACTTTACAAAAAGAAGTTTTTGAGTCTTCCTTACCCTCCCAAATAAGCCTCTTTAACCTTAGGATCTTTCAGTAACTCTTCGCCTGTTCCTTCCAGAACAATACTCCCCACTTCCAGAATATACGCATAATGAGCAACTTTCAACGCAGCATACGCATTTTGCTCGACAAGAAGAACTGTTCGCCCTTGAGCATTAATTTCCTTAATAATATCAAAAACTTCCCTTACCAAAATCGGGGCAAGCCCAAGAGAAGGCTCGTCCATCATCACAAGGTCAGGGCGACTCATAAGAGCCCGCCCAACAGCCAACATTTGCTGTTCGCCACCAGAAAGAGTGCCGCCTTTTTGCCAGGCCCGTTCTTTCAGTCTAGGGAAAAGCGAGTAGACATGTTCTATATCCTCTCGTATCCCATCTTTATCATCTCGAATGTATGCTCCCAAAAGAAGATTTTCCTCCACTGTGAGTTGAGGGAGGATCCGGCGGCCTTCCGGACTCATGGCGATGCCTCGTTTAACAATCTGCTCTGGCGTTTTACCGAGGAGGTTATCTTCCTTTCCAGCTGTATCGGTGAAAAGAATATTTCCTTTTGCCGATTTCACTAAACCAGCAATGCTGCGAATAGTACTGCTCTTCCCAGCACCGTTAGCTCCGATAAGGGTTACTATCTGCCCTTTAGGAATAGTCAAATTAATTCCTTTCACTGCATGAATGCCACCATAATAGACGTGAAGATCCTCTATTTTAAGCATTTTTCCCGTACTCCTCTCCGAGGTATGCTTCTATAACTCGAGGATTCGACTGGATAGCCTCCGGGTCGCCTTCTGCAATGAGCTTCCCATAATCTAAAACCCAAATATACTCGCAAATGCCCATAACAACCCTCATATCATGTTCTATAAGAAGAATTGTCACATTGAATTCGTCCCTGATACGTCGTATAAAAGTCATGAGATCTTGCGTTTCCTGGGGATTCATTCCTGCAGCTGGCTCGTCAAGCAAAAGGAAATGCGGTTCTGTAGCGAGAGCTCGAGCTATCTCAAGACGCCGTTGATCTCCGTAAGGTAGGGAACTCGATATTTCCTCAGCCTGTTCGGCTAAATCTACAGCTTCTAAGAGCTTTTGAGATTTTTCACGGATCTCTTGTTCTTCATGGATAAGAGAGGGGACAGGAAAAGGCGCCATCCACCACTTACTTTTTTGGCGTACATGACATCCAATCATAACGTTTTGCAATACCGTCTCATTATTAAATAATCTAATATTCTGAAACGTTCTTGCAATCCCACTCTGACAAACTGTATGAGGTCGAAGTCCTGTTATGTCTTTACCATGAAAAAAGACCTTCCCCTCGCTAGGTTTATAAAAACCTGTAATGATATTAAAGACTGTGGTTTTTCCCGCGCCATTGGGACCAATCAGCCCCACAATGCTTCCTTGAGGGACAGACATGTTAAAATTATTGACAGCAACAAGGCCACCAAAGCGGATAGTGATATTCTGAGTTTGAAGAGCTACCTCACGCTGCTGATTCACTTAGTTTCCCCCCTTTTGGAAAAACGGGATATCATTGTGTCCCATCCAAACTCCCTCATCCCCATTATTCCTTCGCGTCTGAAGAGGATAATGAAAATAAGGGCCAGAGAGAAAATGACCATACGCATGCCGGGAATGCCGGGTATTTCAAAAGAGCCAATTGTAAGAGGGTTCTCCACAAAACGAAGCCATTCAAGAAGAATAGTAATAATAATACTCCCGATAACGCTGCCGGTAATAGAACCTAAGCCGCCGGCGACAGTGATCATCAACACATTAAAAGTAAGGGTAAAAACAAACATTTTAGGGTCTATAGTGGTAATAAGGCTTCCCATGAGAGCACCGCCAATACCTGCGAAAAAAGCTCCTATCGTGAAAGAAATAACCCGATATTTGAACGTATTAATTCCCATGTTTTTGGCAGCTATTTCGTCATCTCGAATAGCCTTCAACACATTTCCAAAGTTGCTGTTCATAAATTTAACTATAAAGTACAACGCAAAGAGTAACCATCCATAATTCCACCAAATATTCGCATATGACGGAATGCCTTTAATGCCCAAAGCACCATTCGTAACTGGTGTTATATTCGTTAATACAACACGAATAATTTCTGAAAAGCCAAGTGTCGCAATACCTAGATAGTCACCACCGAGACGAAGAACTGGAAGAGCAATGAGCAACCCAAAGAAAGCGGCAATAAGACCGCCTGCTAAAACAGCTATAAGGAAAGGAGCGCGTATTACGGAAAAGGGCCATATGATAGGCTCTAAAATCCACAAGGCTTGTTTTTGAGCCGGAGAAAGAATGAGGATTGCACACACATACGCCCCTATAGCCATAAAACCAGCATGTCCAAGAGAAAACATTCCTGTAAAACCATAAATCAGGTTAAGACTCAGTGCAAGAATTGCATTTACCGCTACTAAGTTAATAACCTGAATTTTATACCCGTCAAGATTTCCCTGAGCCCAGTAAAGTGCAAGAGCTAATAATCCTATAGCGCATACGTTCAAAATGAAGTTCCTTCTTTTTTTATCCATCAGATCTTGTCCTCCAGCTTCTCCCCCATAAGACCTGTCGGCTTAATGAGGAGGATTACGATCAGAAGAATAAAAGCAAAAGCATCGCGATACCCGGAAAGAGCCGGGAAAAAAGCGACAACCATAATTTCAATAAGACCTAATAGCATGCCCCCTATCACAGCCCCTTGAATAGAACCAATGCCACCAAAAACAGCTGCGATAAAAGCCTTAAAACCCGGGACAACCCCCATAAAAGGGTTAATTTGAGGATATCGAAGGGCCCACATAATGCCAGAAGCAGCAGCAAGAGCTGAGCCAAGTGCAAATGTGAAAGCAATAACTTTATCTACAGAAACCCCCATAAGTCTGGTGGTTTCTATATCTTTGGAAATTGCTCGCATGGCTAATCCCGGTTTCGTTTTATATACAACCCAAAGAAGAGCTAAGACAAGAAGAAAGGTAACCGAAGGGACAAGTATAGCTAAAGGCAAAATTCTGATTTGACCAACCTTAATAATGCGCACAAGCCAATCAGGGCGCATAACAGGCCGAGGCAATCCCGTAAAAACTACAAGGCCTAAGTTCTCAATAAAAAACGAAACTCCTATAGCACTAATAAGCGCGGAGATACGAGGAGCATCCCGTAGAGGCCTATAAGCCACGCGATCCACCAATATTCCGCAGAGAGTGGAAAGTAATACGGCCACAATTACGGCTACTCCCCATGGTAATTTGGCAAGTACTATAGCAAAAAAAACAAAATACGCACCAAGCATAAATATATCACCATGAGCAAAATTGATAAGCCGCAAGATGCCATAAACCATGGAATAGCCAATGGCAATAAGGCCGTACAGAGACCCGAGAGTAATGGCATTAAATAAATGCTGAATAAACATATTCAGGCTCACAGCAGCTTCCTCCTTGTTTAAGAGGCAGGAGAACTAGCGTTCTCCTGCCTCTGCGTCTGTATAAATGGAATCATACGAAAAGAGGAGTAAAGGGCTTATTACATTTCGGGTTTAACCGTTCCGATGAAGGTTTTCTTCCCTTCTTTAATCATTACAATACCCACTTCTTTTTCAGCATCATGAGTTTCATTAATCGTGGTATTGCCCGTTACGCCGGGGAAGTCTTTGGTCTCCGTCAAGGCCTTTGTTATGGCCTCGGGTTCTGCTACACCAGCTCGTTTTATGGCATCAAGGACGAGAAGATACGAGTCGTAACCAAGGGCTGCATTTACGTTGGGATCCTTATCAGGATGGAGCTTTTTCCAATTCTCTGTGAATTTTTGTGCCATGGGGCTCATATCTTTCATAGAAGGATCGTACGGGAAAGTTGTATGCATGAATCCTTCTACTGCCTCTCCGCCGATGCTAACGATTTCCGGGTTATCCATGGCATCGCCACCCATAATTCTAAATTCAGCACCGAGCTCCGCAGCTTGTTTCATAATAATAGCTCCCTCTGCAAAATAAGAAGGAATAAACATAATATCAGGTTTTTTGCTGATTATTTCAGTAAGCTGTGCCGTAAAGTCTTGGTCACCAGTATTATATTTCAGCTCAGATACTATCTCTCCATTAAGTTTGAGGAAAGACTGCTTAAAGAAACCAGCCAGACCCACGCTATAATCGTTAGAAACGTCCACAAGCAGAGCTGCTTTTTTAGCTCCCAATTCCCGTATAGCATATGTGGCAGCAGCAGCGCCCTGATAGGGGTCAATAAAGCAGGCGCGGAAATAATATTTTTTACCTTGAGTTACAAGGGGGTTCGTACAAGAAGTTCCCATAACAGGTATGCTGGCTTTTTCCGCAACTTCCCCACCAGCCATGGCAAGAGAGGACCCATAGGTTCCGATAATGGCTACAACTTTTTCCTTCTCAATCAGCCTTTTTACAGCGTTAGCTGACTCTACCTTATCGGACTTATTGTCCACCACAAAGAGTTCCACTTTTTTCCCTAGAATTTCTGGAAACTCTTGGTGAGCCATCTTCACACCGTCCAGTTCCAACTGCCCGCCAAAGGCATTTTGCCCTGTAAGAGGAAGATATACACCGATACGAATAGTATCCTCTGCGAACGCCACACCGCCAAGAAGCAACACTACCATCAATGCCAATGCTACCCTTCTCAACTTCATGAACAGTACCCCTCCTTTAAAAATAAGATCCAGAAAGATAATACTATTATACACGAAGATCGAATCTGACAATGACGTAAATTCTCTTTTGAATGACAATAGCTACATGGCAAGCTTGTGGAGGAAAGATTAAGGACCAGAAAATACACAGAAAGAGAGCCGGTTTTATGGCTCTCTTTCTGTCACAAGACGTGTTATTTCTTTTTGAAAGCTCGAAAGATCTGTGAATTCCCTGTATACGGAAGCGAAACGAACATATGCCACTTTGTTGAGGTGTTTTAATTCTTCCATTACCCGTTCTCCAATGATCGAGACTGGGATTTCACCAACACCACTTGCACGGAATCCCTCTTCAATCCTTGATACAACTTCTTCTATCTGTTCTAAGGAAACTGGTAGTTTCTCGCAAGCCTTACTGATGCCGCGAGTAATCTTTTCTCTATCAAAAATTTCCCGTCTTCCGTCCTTTTTGACTACCCGTAAGGTTCGTTTCTCCTCGATTCTTTCATAAGTGGTAAAACGGGCTAAACATTCAGGACATTCTCGACGACGACGAACAACTCTACCTTCATCGGCTGTACGTGTTTCTATAACTCGCGTCTCCATGGCACTGCATTTTGGGCATCTCATTCTCTTCTTCCCCCAGATACATAAAAGAAAAAGCCGGGCAGTCACCCGGCTTTTATACTCTGGAACGCTACTCTACTAGGGACTGCAAATATGCCTGGACCCTTGTTTTTACCCGTTTCCCTTCGGCGCGTCCTCGGACCTCGTTCATAATCCGCCCCATGACGCGCCCCATATCTTTCGGGCCCGTTGCCTTTACCGCCGCTGCAGCCTTTTCGATCATATTGTCCAATTCATCATCAGGCAGTTGTTCTGGAAGAAACGTCTCAAGGAACGCCGCTTCCCTTAGCTCTTCCGCTGCTCGATCTGAAGCGCCGCCAGCTGTAAACTGCTCTGCTGATTCATGCCTTTGTTTTATAAGCCGCTGAATAAGGGCAACTACATCCTCGTCGGCAAGCTCCGTGGAACGCCCTTTTTCAGTTTGGGCTTTCTGTATTTCTGCTTTCAACATACGTAACGTCGAAAGTTCCATTTCTTGCCTAGCTTTCATCGCCGTTACAATATCTTTCTGAATACGTTCCAACAGCTCGCTCACCTTATCTTACCCCCTGGATCTACTCCGCCGTTTTCTTGCAGCTTCGGCTCTTTTAGCTTTCTTAACTTCGCTAGGTTTTTCATAGTGCTCTCGCTTCCGAGCTTCGCGAAGGGTTCCAACCTTAGAGACCTCCCGCTTGAAACGCCTTAGCGCATCCTCAAGGGACTCATTTTCTCTCCGAATGATCGTCGTCATACTGGATCCCCCCTTTCTGTGCCACCCACATCAACTAACCTGGTGGCCAGCGGAACGACCGTCCCGCCAACAGGTGAACATGAAGGTGGGGGATTGTCTGTCCAGCCTGAGCACCACAGTTGATTACTAATCTATAACCATTGTCCTCAAGCCCAAGGCTTCTAGCTACTAGAGTTACAGCCCCCATAAGATGGCCCCACATCCCATCTTCTTTAACCATAGCCGCAGAGCTGATATGCTGTTTAGGAACAATTAACACATGTACAGGAGCTTGAGGATTTAAATCCCTAAACGCAAGAACATGGGCATCTTCGTAAACAACATCCGCTTTAACTGATTTCTCAATAATCTTGCAAAAAATGCAACTCCTGTCCACTACAACCCACCTCTCAACTTCAGGCTATTCTATACCAGATTTTTCTTCCGGACAATAGACCCCGCCCAAACTCGTACAGCTGGAGCATTATGAGAACGAGCCAAAAGGCAAACCCTTCCCATTGCCCATTCGGGACATCCTTTTCTCTTTAAAATTTGTAAGAGTGGCACCAAGATCCTTTCATCATCGCTTCTCAACAATCGTAATACGCTGATTTCATCAGGAGCTTCTCCATTATAAGGCCAGCGGCTGAGTGCTTTCACTATAACTTCTACAGAAGGATGGGAGAGAAACCGCTGTAAAAGAGATTCTCTACAAGGCACATTGCCTATCCATCGTAAATATGATAAAGCCGCTTTTTCAGAAACCTGACAGGCTTTAGCTGAAACAGCTTCAGCAAAAGTCAGAAGTACCGGCTGATAAAATATCCCTTCAAAAATCAGTGTCAAAGAATCTTCGTCTTCTGGATATCTATCCGCCATGTTGACAAAACTTTCTGCTACGCCAGGCTGATCGAAATATTTTATCAAAAATCCCGCCGCTAAACGACGCACTGCAGGATGAGTACTTAGAAGTCTTTGCTGCGATCTCACAAGATCTGTTTTACCATCAACTTCCTGTGCACGTTCAAGCAAATGAGCCATCTTTAGTTCCGTGTCCACAAGAATTTTTTCTAACCGCAGCTGACGGATTCGTTCGGAGTTTTTTGTGTTCTGAGCTGTCTCTCTCTCAGGTTGTTGCTGCGTATTGCGCGCCCTGCCCTGTTTCCAGGCCCCTCCTCCCTGTCTCAGCGTAGCTACATCAGATTCCTTAGATTTAAGAAACATATAAGCCGCTGTGATTTTTTCAAATTGAGGCGCTGCCTGAGGTCCAGCTATGTCTGGATGGCAAGTTCTGGCCAATTGTCGAAAAGCAGAGCGGATATCTTTCATTGAAGCCCCAGACATGAGACCAAGAACAGCGAGACTCTCCTCGAGCCGAATAGACGCGTCCATCATAAAGAGATCCTCTCCATATTGTCAGCTAGGTGAGACAATAGCTCCACCGCTTCTCCGTAACAACTCTGCTCCACCAGCGCTCCAGCCGATCCGACAAGAGCCATCAACCTACTCTGCTGCGAGGCTGATAGGGGGAGGGCCAATCTAGCCAATCGTTTCTCTATTTCTTTAAGTTCGGGAGGATTTTCTTCACTATGTGCCAGACACTCATCCACAGAGAAGGGAGGGATATCGAACAACTCTCCAGACTCTCGTCTCAGCTGTATAGAAAGGAGTCCTCCAGAATCTACAGAGAAGTAAAGATCCACTTCTTCACCTTTTTTGAGAGAATCGACAAAAACTCGATTCAGAACCATCCATCCAGGGCTCTCGGCTTCACCCTGCACTATTTCCAAATCTATACGTCCATTTCCAACGCTAACAAAATGGCGGGTAGCTCTACATGGCAAAGGAAGGCCTTTTTCCAAAACAGGAACAAAATTCCCCTCCGCAGAAACTATCCCCAAACTTTGAGAGAGAACATCTATAAGGAAACGTCCTTCTGTTGCCGAGCCAAAAAGAGCTGCTCCCATGGCGATAGCTTCGTCTGGGCATTGACTCACATACTCTGGATGAGCCACTTTCGACTCTAAAACAGATCGGAAAAAAGGGATGCGACTACTTCCCCCAACAAGCAGCAAATGACTTGGAGTATATTTTTCCCAAAGCTGGAAAACTATTGTAGCCACCTGAAGGACCATGGGGCGAATGAGCTCTTCGAACTCATGACGAGATATATTTATAGAATGAGAGGAACGAGAAAGGGCCTGCGTTGGTTGCCACGTATAGTTTGAACATGAAGAGAGGGCTATTTTTATGTTTTCAGCCTCTCCTAAAAGATAACGCCACATGCTATCATCTGCAGGAAGCGCCTCTGTGCTCAAAAGAAGTCGTTTTTCTAAAAGCCGGGCCATCAAAAAATCAATTTCTCGGCCACCGATAGTAGAATCTCCAACGCTTTCCAACACTTGCCAAACTCCCTTTTCCATTTCTACAACTGAAACATCTACAGTTCCAGCTCCAAAATCTACAACGAGAGAAACTCCTTCTTTCCCATATGCAAAAGCTGCTGCTGTAGGTTCGTTAATGATACGCAAAGACTCAAACCCTGCAGAATAGGCAGCACGAGCAATCGCCTGGCGTTCCGCAAAGCTAAAAGCAGAAGGGACGGTTAGAACGCATGCAGTTACAAAACGGTTCAGAACCGCTTCCGCATCTTCTCGCAATAAAACAAGTAAAGGGACCAAAACTTCTTCTGGCGCAAAACAACGCCAACCACAGCGAATTTTTCCTTGTCGGCTTATTTGCCGTTTCATATCCCAAAAGGTTACCTCAGGATGGGCTATCTCTCTTCGCGCCGCCTCTTCGCCGGCAACCCAACCAGAGGGACTCCAGGAAACCACTGAAGGGGTGCGTTTCATCCCCCACCGGCTAGGCAAAACCTCCACATTCCCATCAATATTACAGGCTGTCATGGCATAACGGGTGCCAAGGTCTATTCCAAGCATCGGATACTTCATACCTACAGACCGCCTTCCAAAAAACAACAATATATTTCATATTACATAGTTTATTATACCAGCCAAACATCTTATTTTCAGAGAGTAAGAGTTATGCTCGAAGAGATTCGGAAGCGTAGGAGAAAGGGCGAACTGTCACAATATCTCCTATAGAAAATTTTTGGGCAGTTTCTACTTTTACAAAAAAGGGAGTAAGGCCAGTAGATCTGCCATCCGACACTTCTTCCACAAGAATTGGGATATCTTTTCCCAGCCATTGGCTACAATAAGATTTCAACAATTCCTCACCTTTTGTTATGGTTTGATGAACTCGTTCCTGAGCAATCTCCCGAGGAATTTGCTCCTTAAAAGATGCAGCTCGCGTTCCCTGTCGAATAGAGTAAGGGAAGACATGTACTTTCCCCAAACCTATCTCGTCCATTATACGGAGGGTATTACGAAAAGCCCTGTCGCTTTCTCCAGGAAATCCTACAAGGATATCAGTACTGATATGAACTCGCTCGCCCAGAAAAGAGCGGATCCTTTTTACAGACGCCATAAAATCGGAGACAGTATAGCCTCTTCCCATCCTTTCGAGAACATCATCATCCCCACTCTGTAACGGAAGGTGCAAATGAGGACAAAATTGAGGAGTCTCAGCAAGGGCAGATAACAAGGTGTCATCAATACCGAAAGGTTCAAGAGACCCGAAGCGTATCCGACGAACACCTGGAACAGAACCAATCCGACGGACAAGCTCTCCCAGAGAAATTTCGCCATAAGTACCATATAAGCCAAGGTGGACACCAGTAAGGACTACCTCTGAACATCCTGAATCCACTATAGAATGGACCTCATTCAGTACATCCTGCCATGGACGGCTCACTGGTTTGCCTCGCACGAAAGGGATGATGCAATACGAACAAAAATGATTGCATCCGTCTTGTACTTTGACGAAAGCCCGAGTATGCAAGAGAGGATGCCTTTGAAAAAGAGGATCCCACGAGGAATCGTAAAGAACATCACTGCGTAAATCAGTAAAGATATTATTTTTCTTCTCGAAGGCTTCCTCCATAAGGGTCGGGATACTCGCTTTTTGTCTCGTGCCAACAAGAATATCCACACCAAGGCCTTGAGCTATCTGAGAAGGCACTTTCTGAGCCCAACATCCGCACGCCACTATAACAGCATCTTTCGATTCACGTCGCAACCGTCTTGCAAACTGGCGGCTCTTTTTATCTGCCATAGAAGTAACAGTACAAGAAACCAGAATAGCTCCATCATAAGGAGGCGAAGAGACAATATGAGCGCCAAAAGCCTCGAGCATAGATGCTAGGGCATCGGCTTCAGACTGATTTGTTCTGCACCCCATGGCTATTATGACTATTCGCTTGTTTATTAACGATCTCTTCATTTTTTCGTTACTGCTACCCCCCACCAATCATTGCAAGCTACATCGTCAATAATCTCAAGACCTATTTCTTTCAACGCTTTTATGAAGGTTTCCTTTTCCTTCAGTAATAAACCGGAAAAGATAGCTATCCCATCCTCTTTCAATGCGGCAGGTACGCTTGGAAGCATTGTGAGAAGAGGCTCAATAACTATATTAGCCATAAGGATATCCACTGTTTCATGAAACCCCTTAAGGAGATCCCCCTCCTGCAAGTCTACATCCTCTTTATAGACGCCATTAAGTTCCATATTATTCAAGACCTCATCCAGCACCGCCGGATCCAAATCTCGAGCATAGACATGACGGGCACCAAGCCGAACAGCTCCAATAAAAAGGATGCCAGACCCTGTGCCAATATCTGCTACATCAAAATCAGGCCGCATATATTTCTCAAGGAGGGACAACGCTATTTGCGTGCTTTCATGATATCCAGTACCAAAAGCGGAGCCTGGATATATATAGAGAGGGATTCTATCCTGAGGTTCGCTTCCTCTATGCCATGGAGCTAAAACCACAAACCGCTCCCCCACAGGGAGAGGAGGAAAAGCCTCTTTCCACTCTGTATGCCATTGTCTGTTCTCTATTTTTCCCATATCTACAACAGATACCCCTGGCCATGAACCTAAGTATCTATTCAACTCTTCAAGCCAATAGCCTAAATCTTGGAAGGTGCGGTAATAAATCCTCATTCTGACGCTGCCAGAACTCTCATGCTCTTCAGAACCAATACCTCCAGAAAGATCGGCAAGTGAAGACAACACTTCTTCAAGCTCTAATGTAGCTTCAAGGGTAATGTACCACCAAAAGCTATCTCCCTTGGTCATGATGTGTCCTCCTCTTTTAGAAAAATCCTGTGAAAAATCGGGGAGGCTTCAAGCCTCCCCGATTGACGTCGAGTCTATCACGTATGGAAGGATTTTACAGCTATACCTCAAGAACCAAAGATGTTTCTGAATTTAGAGAAGAGCCCCTCATCCTTAACATCTAATTCCATCTCTTTCGCTAATCCTTCAATGAGAGCCCGCTGCTTTTCAGTTAAACGAGTGGGAATATCGATCGTTACATGAACAAATAAATCCCCTCTTCCTCGTCCACCTCGAAGCCTGGGCATCCCTTTACCCCGAAGTCTAAAAACCTTACCTGGCTGAGTCCCTGCTGGAATTTCAAGTTTCTCCACTCCATCAATGAGCGTCTCAACCTCAATTGAGCCCCCAAGAGCAGCCATAGGAAAGGCTAGCACTGTCTTCCGATGGAGATCCCCCTCGTCTCTTTTGAAAACAGGATGGTCTTTCACCTGAATTACAAGGAAAAGATCCCCTGGAGGACCTCCATTAAAGCCAACTTCGCCTTCTCCATGAATACGCAGCCTTGTGCCTGTATCTACGCCAGCTGGTATGCGAACTTTCAGACGGTGGGGAACTTTCTGCCGTCCCTGACCGCCACACTGGCTGCATTTTTGTTTGATAAACTGTCCAGATCCACCGCACTGAGGACACGTAGTAACGGATACAAATTGACCAAAAGGCGTCTGCTGGCGCGTCTCTATTTGCCCAGTGCCACCACAACGAGAGCATGTTTCCGGAGTTGTTCCAGGTTCTGCTCCAGAGCCGCCACAACGGCTACAATTCTCCCATCGAGGTATTTCCACTTCCGGCTCGATGCCGCGAGCTGCATCTTCCAAAGAAATGGAAAGAGCCATTTCAAGATCTGCACCACGGCGAGGGGCTCGAGGGTCAGCCCTTCGCCGCCCCATTCCCCCACCAAAGATATTCTCAAAAATATCTCCAAACATATCGCCCATCCCGCCGAAGCCCTCAAAGGGACCCCCGCCTGGAGGCATGTCTCCTACTGTTCCAAACTGATCGTACTGTGCCCGCTTTTGCGAGTCACTCAACACTTCATAGGCCGCATTAATTTTCTTGAACTTTTCTTCGGCCTCCATATTCCCAGGGTTCGCATCGGGATGGTACTTACGAACAAGCCGCCGATAGGCCTTTTTTATATCAGCTGCAGAGGCATCCCGGGGAACGCCAAGTATCTCGTAAAAATCTTCCTGCGCGCCGGGAGATGGCACCTCAGATCACTCCTTACGCCTGACCATGATCGCTGAATTCAGCGTCAACTGTTTCCCCTGTTTCTTGGCTATGAGAATTTTCACTCTGCTGCCCACTCGTTGAATCAGCAGATTCGGCCTGGCTATAAAGTCGTGCCGAAAATTCCTGAACTTCTTTGAGGAGAGCATCTTTGGCGGCTTTCATTTTCTCTGTATCGTCACCTTCAATAGCTTTCTTTAAATTATCAACGGCAGAGTTGATTGTTCCCTTTTCCTCAGCTGACATTTTATCTCCATGGTCTTTCATCAGCTTTTCAGCCTGATAGACAACACCATCGGATTCGTTCTTCACTTCAGCCGCATCTCTACGCTGAAGATCGTCTTTCTCGTGCTCTTCAGCCTGTTTTTTCATTTTTTCAATCTCATCATCAGAGAGCCTGGACGACTGAATCGTAACCTTCTGCTCTTTCCCTGTACCCTTATCTTTAGCGGAAACATTTAAAATTCCATTAACGTCTATATTAAACGTAACTTCAATCTGGGGAATACCGCGAGGTGCTGGCGGAATTCCATCAAGCGTAAAGCTGCCTAACTTCACGTTATCTGCGGCCATAGGCCGCTCTCCCTGTAAAACTACTATTTCCACCTGGTTCTGATTATCAGAGGCAGTAGAGAAAACCTGGCTTCGAGAAACAGGAATAGCCGTATTTCTCTCTATTATTTTTGTAAAGACACCACCTAAAGTCTCAATTCCAAGAGATAGGGGGGTTACATCCACTAGAACAATATCTTTATGATCTCCAGAAAGAATTGCTCCCTGCAGAGCTGCTCCAGCAGCTACACATTCATCAGGATTGATCCCCTTAGAAGGCTCTTTCCCCAGAAGCTCCTGAATTTTTTTCTGAACCATAGGCATACGGGATGAGCCACCGACCAACAACACCTTGTTAATTTCGTTCGTAGAAAGCCCCGAATCACTTAATGCGCGTTTTACAGGCCCTTCTACGCGAGTCATTAGATCTCTTGTCAGCTCTTCAAACTTAGCCCGTGACAAGGACATTTCCAAATGTTTAGGTCCAGTTTCATTAGCTGTGATGAATGGAAGAGAGATAGTGGTTTCCGGCATAGATGTCAATTCAATCTTCGCCTTCTCTGCCGCTTCACGTAAACGCTGCAAAGCCATCCGATCATTATTGAGATCAATACCTTCAGTCTTTTTAAACTCTGCTACCATCCATTCCACTATGCGATTATCCCAATCATCACCGCCAAGGCGGTTATCACCAGAAGTAGCGAGAACTTCGTATACTCCTTCGCCTACGTCAAGAATGGAAACATCAAAAGTTCCCCCGCCAAGGTCAAAAACAAGAATTTTACTCTCTCCCTGTTTATTATCACCATAGGCTAAACACGCTGCAGTAGGCTCATTAATAATACGAAGAACTTCAAGACCAGCAATAGTTCCTGCATCTTTCGTAGCTTGACGCTGAGCATCGGTAAAGTAGGCGGGCACGGTAATAACTGCTTTTGTTACTGGCTCGCCTAAATAATCTTCTGCGTCTCTTTTAAGTTTCTGTAGAACCATGGCCGATATTTCTTGGGGTGTATATGCTTTACCGTCAATTTTTACTGTTTCCTCAGACCCCATATCTCTTTTGATAGACATAATCGTATGGTCAGCATTAACTATGGCTTGTCGTTTCGCAAGCTGTCCTACAAGACGCTCTCCATCTTTTGTAAAAGCCACGACAGAAGGAGTCGTCCGAGCTCCCTCCGCATTGGGAATAATAGTTACGTTATCTCCCTCTTTAACAGCTATACAGCTATTTGTTGTTCCGAGGTCTATACCAACTACCTTTGACATTCCTATCACCTCTATAAAATAAAAAGAATCAATTTAAGATATTTCTATGCCTTAGACTGATCGTCTTCGTTTACAATATCTTTTTCACACTCTTGAGCTTTTTGGGGTTCTACGTATTTTCCAACCTTTACTCGAGATGGGCGAATAACCTTATCTGCCATTTTATAGCCCCGTTGTAGTTCAAAAACCACGATGCCATCTTTTTCCGGTTCTTCCACTGGCTCTATACCTACTGCTTCATGAAAACTTGGAGAAAAAGGCTCTCCTTCAGCCAGTATTTCTGAGACTCCCACTTTCTCTAACACCGACAAAAACTGCCGCCGGACCATAGATACTCCTTCTCGAATATTCTGTTCTTCTGTATTGTCAGGTTGTGCCAAAGCTCTGTCGAGATTATCTAGAACTGGTAGCAGCTGCATTACCAAATCTTCTTCCGCGAGGCGGATATACCTTTCACGTTCTCGTTCCACTCTATTTTTATAGTTATAAAAATCTGCACGAGCAGATGCAGCAGCGGTACGAAGGATCTCGTTTTCTTTTTTTACTTCTTCTATAACCTTTTCCAATTCCTTTTTTTCCTGAATCAGCACCTCAAGAACCTCCTGCCCTGCTTCCTCCATTTTCCCCTCAGGTGGAGCTTCCTGTCCCTGCTGACAGTTCGTTTCACGACACATTTCCTGTTCTTCTCGGGCCATGGAATCGAACCTCCTTATATTAATCGACGTTTTCTTCTTCCAGATCTGCCATCATGGCTTCGAGAATGGAAATCGTTTTTTCATAATCCATTCTCATCGGTCCAATTACACCTAAAACTGTTCTTCGACCGCGCTTTCTTGAAGGAACCATCAATATGGAACACTCTTGCATTTCCTCTTCCGGGTTTTCATCTCCAATGGAAATATTAACGCCGCGTTCAAGAGAACAACGATCTACAACCTCTGCCAGAGAAGATTCCTCTTCCAGCAGCGAGAGAACAGCCTGAAGTTTACTTATATCTTGAAAATCAGGGAGGTTGAGGATATGCTGCGCCCCCCCTGTAAATAGCCTATAGTTATACTTCTGCAACATCCCGTCTATTTGTATAATGGCTTCTGAACACGCATCAGAAAATCTTTCAAGGCCCTCTATAACATAAGAATAGAGGACTTCCCGCACTTCTGACCACGGATGTCCAACACATATCATATTGATACGACGAGCCAACTCCTCAAGGGAATCCTGAGATAAATCACATGGCAAAGCCACTATATTATGGTGAACAAGGCCGCCTTTAAGTACCATAATTACAAGAACCGTATTTCCGCCAAGACGAACAAAATCCACATGTTGAATTTCCACTTCATGAAGGGAGGATATAGCAGCAACACCCACATAGTTTGTTACCCGCCCCAGAAGTTGGGAGACATAGGATAAAAGAGATTCGATGCCTTGCTTCTGTTCTCGAATGCCATCTTTCCAATACTCAAATCCAACCGGAGGGACTCTTCTTCGATGTAGAATAGAATCGACATAAAGTCGGTAAGCCCTTGATGTGGGAAGGCGTCCTGCCGATGTGTGAGGTTGATAGAAATAGCCCATCAGCTCAAGATCGTACATTTCATTACGTATCGTAGCCGCACTGCAACCTTTTAAATACTTACGGGCAATAGTACGAGATCCTGCCGGTTCCCCAGTCTGAATATATTCATACACAACGGCTAAAACGATCTCTAGTTGCCGTTCGGTAAGCACGAACCTCCCCTCCTTTTTTCAATGTATTAGCACTCTCTCTTGTTGAGTGCTAATCTATCCATTTACAGAAGGTAGATTATCAATCCTTAGAATTATTGTCAAGACTGGTCAATCTTTTTATTTCATTATTTCTCTGATATATAATGATAACATTCATTAATATGATACAAGAGAAAGAAGAGTGAGAATCATGGCTACTGATCGAGAACACACGACTATAATTTTAGCTAGACACGGTGAATGTCAAGGTAATCGAGAAGAGAGATTTCGCGGCCGTGTGGACTATCCTCTCAACGAAAGGGGGCTGGAACAGGCAGAAGATTTAGGCAAAGCCATCGCCCCCATGGTTCCCGACTTTATTTATACAAGCCCTCTGCTACGAGCCAAACAAACGGCTACAGCCATCGCCAGAGCATGTAGCCATAAACATCTTTTTGAATGCGAAGGCCTAAACAATATTAATTTCAGTTTTTGGGAAGGGCGCCTTAAAAAAGAAATCGCTCTAGAGTACCCGAGTGACTGGGAAACATGGCTCACCTATCCAGAAAAGTTGCGCCTTTCCGGAGCAGAAACCTTACAAGAAGTGCAAGGCAGGGCATTACGTGCTCTTAAAGAACTGGTTGAAAAACATTACGGAGACACTATAGTCGTTGTTTCTCATCGTACTGTGCTGAAACCCCTTATAGCCGGCTGTCTCAATATTCCTGAACCCTACTTCTGGAAAACCCATATGGACACCGCATCCTATAGCATCTTGACATATGACTATCAAAGAGGATACGGCCTCTTCTCTCTGAACCAAACTGCTCACTTGAAAAAAGTCTCCACTGAATGGATTTAGTCTCTTTCTTGACCTCCTAACAGAGAGGTCTTATTATCTTTGTGCTCTTATATCATTTCATTAGGTATCTAAGAAAGGGATAATACAAGTGACTATATATTCTGTGCACGTTCATTCCAATAGCGAGCTCGTATCTCTCATACATAAAATTGGAGCAGATCCCCGCTCGGCTGCATATTTTTTGCCAAAGCGAGAAATTTTGCCCATTTGGGTTTCCCAAGTAGATTTTCGGGCAGCAGCCTATGTAAAGCAGGAACTCTTGGCTCGTGGCGGTGATGCTATCGTCCATAAAAATGTTATTGACGGGCGAACCGAAAAAAGCGATGTGCTTCTTCTGGGGACAGAGGGCCAATATAAAGCGCTGCTTTTGAAACTGAAAGCCCTCTCTTGCTGGGGCCTTGACCAATTACGTGAAGAACTCAGCAACACATTCAAAGCTATGGCACAACGCTCTTGGAATCTCTCCTTGCCTCGTCATCGAACCCTGTCTCTTGGCGGTGGTGAAACAAAAGTAATGGGGATTCTCAACATAACCCCCGATTCTTTTTATAGCGAAAGTCGACTTTCTACAGCAGATGAAGCTGTAAAACGAGCCCGTCAAATGTTAGAGGCAGGAGCTGATATTCTCGACATAGGAGCGGAATCCACCCGCCCCGGCTCAGATCCCATTTCTGCCAAGGAAGAGCAAGATCGTCTTATACCCGCCCTCTCCGCCGTTAGGAAGGAGTTTCAAGACGCTGTTATTTCTGTCGATACATATAGAGGGGAGACAGCCCGAATAGCGTCGGATTGTGGCGCTGATATAATAAATGATGTGTCTGGTTTTACACTTGACCAAGATATGTTCTCAGCAACTGTTCAAACCGATCTTGTCTATGTGCTCTCCCATATACAAGGAATACCTAAAACCATGCAAAACAACCCTGTATACTGCGATGTAATTGGAGAGTCTATCGACTATTTTCACCAGCGCCTTCATATGCTAGCAGAAGCAGGAGTCGCTCCTGACAGAATTATTATTGATCCAGGGATCGGTTTTGGGAAAAGGCTCGAAGATAATATGCGGGTATTAAAGTTTATCCAATCATATAGGAGTCTTGGGCGTCCTATTTTGATCGGTCATTCCAGAAAAGGCTTTATACGAACTCTGCTTGAAACAGAAGACACTGCGTCCCGTCTCTATGGAACTTTAGCCGTTTCTGCTTACTGCGCCAAAGAAGCAGTGGAACTTGTACGAGTTCACGATGTAAAAGCAACTCACGATGTGATTACCATCATTAAGGCTATAAGGGAGGCAGGGATGTGATGCGTGTTGCACTGGCTCTTGGTAGTAATGTGGGGGACCGCATGAATAATCTGCGGAAAGCCGTGCAAATTTTAGATAGTAAAGGTGTCCACGTCGTTGCGAAAAGTGACATTTTTGAAACAGCTCCTTTAGGGGAGGTTGAACAAACTCGTTTCCTTAATGCCTGCATTCTCGTAGAAACTTCTATGGGCGCTTTTGCTCTTCTTGACCTCGTTAAACAGATAGAAAAAGACATGGGAAGGATTGAAAGGTGGCGATGGGGGCCTCGGGAAATCGACATCGATTTGTTGTTGTTGGAAAATGGTGAGTGCATTGATGATAAAAGACTTCGTATTCCTCATCCTGAAATGCACCGCAGATCTTTCGTTTTAGTTCCACTGAACCAAATAGCTGCAAATTGGGTTCACCCACAGCTTAGGGTAACTATAAGCTCTTTAGTAGAAACTCTAAAAGATAAGGATAAAACGTTAATAAAAATATCCAGCTTATAAAATCATAGGAGGTGATGGACCTTATGACGCTGAAGAAGATCCGCATTTTCATAATAGTTTTCGTCGCAATTACAGCAATACTTCCTGCCCCCTTGCAGGGAGCCACAGGCTCTCTTCAGGTTTATGCCGCGCCAGGACATCCACTTACCTTGACTACTCAGAGCAATGATGGAGTTATAAAAGAAGCTTGGCTGCGTTCTCCAGCCGGTCTTCACCCGCTAAAAGTATTAGAGGGGAAGCGTATTACAGAAAATACGTGGCATTTACCATTTGCCGATAAAGATTTAAGGCCAGATCTCATATGGCGACTTTCTTTTAATGATCCAGAAACCACAAAAAAGTATTATCTCTGGGTTACAGCGCTCACAGAAACTCCTCGTGCCTGGCTAGCCGTAACGCCAGCTGGACCATCTCGATGGGATACTCTGCCTCTAAATATATCCACTCCCCCTGATGTTTTTCTATATGTGTCTCCAAATCTCCCTGCCTATATAGATATAAGCAGCACCAAAAGAGAATCAGAGTCCCTTCTTTCTTTTATTTATACGGTGGGACTCACTATGGATGGTCCTAACTTTGTCCTTATACCTGAGGTATATCGCCAGTTACAACCTGTTGCGGAATTAGTTCAAAAGGCAGAAGAAGACGAGACTATAAAGAACGCCTATGGAAAACTTCAGGAAGATTTCGATAAAATGGGGAAGGGACAAGCTCCCTCTCGAGAAGCCATTATCAATTTCTGTTGGAAGAAAATTTTAAATATCAACTGGCAAGACTAATCCCCCAAATAACTTACGGGGGATTAGCCTTTTTAATTAGTGGCGTCTATACCTTTCGCCCGACTGTCTTCCATGCAAACAGTACGCCCTGCCGCATCTTTGAGACAACGTTGTATTTCTATCTCCAAGTTGGGGATTTCTGATTTTGTATAGTCTCTTAGGATAAAAATAACTTCTCGAAGTTCTGGAATCTGGTCGAGCTCATATTCTTTAGCGAAAATAACTTCCAATTTTTCATTTAAAAGAATACTTGCTCGGGATGCAAAACCATCTTTTTCGCGAAAAACCCCATACTGACGAGCAATAGAACCATGAGGCCAAAAGTCGGAAAGAAGCTGGAGCTTTTTAATTCCAATAGCTTCGCCCCATGCTCTCTTCGTTGCGGCAGAATCTACGCTAATGGCAAGAGGAATTGTATTAAGTCGCTCAAAAAGACCTAGATGAGCGTCAATGGTGTTAACCTGTGCCTGACAAATATGAGTCCACGCCAGCGGATGGAAAGAAAGCAATACATTATGCCCCTTTAACGTGGAGAGTGTAACGGAATTTCCCTTTTGATCCTTCAAACAGAAATCAGGTCCTTCATACCCTAATTGAATAAGCCCTCCCATCACATCCCCTCCCCCATAACAAGATAACCTATTATGTCATAGATTCAATACAAGTTTCAATATCTTGAATTTTTCGTTTTCTTTTATAAAGGGGAGTTTTATCGTAGCGATAGGCTCCTAGTGTTTCCTCGAAAGTAGGTCGACTCTCTGTTTTATAGAGCACTCCCAAAGGGAATCTTTCTGTTTTCAAAGCTAGGGCAATAGCAGCTGTTCGATCTTCTGGATTATAGTGTTCATCGAGATAATACGTATTTTCTTTATACCATTTATACGTGTTAACACGATTGAAAGACACACACGGCTGAAAAATATCTACAAGGGCATACCCTTTATGAAGGATTGCCTGTTTTATGAGATTCGCAGTTTTTTCAACATCCCCGGAAAAAGCTCTAGCTACAAAAGTAGCTCCAAAAACAATAGCAGCCGCCAGTGGCGGGAAAGGCTCAGACATCACCCCGTCAACGTGAACTGAAGTTCTAAACCCCCTAAAGCTCGTAGGTGACGCTTGCCCTTTGGTAAGACCATACACCATATTGTTATAGACCAAATTAGTAATATCTGGATTACGCCTGATCGTATGGATAAAATGGTTTCCACCTTCTCCATACATATCTCCATCTCCCCCTATCGCTACTACATTGAGAGAAGGATTTGCGGCTTTTATGCCTGTGGCATTGGAAAGAGCTCGACCATGAAGTCCATTAAAAAAATGACACTTCATAAAATGAGGAGTTTTAGCTGCCTGCCCTATACCAGACACCACGACTACATCTAGAGGGGTCCATCCTAGTTCCTCCAAAGCTCTCTTCAATGCTTCAAGAATTTGAAAATCGCCACAACCGGGACACCAAGCCAAATCAGCGTTTGCTAGATCGAATATTCCAGAATTCATCAATATACCCCCTCATTAAGGCAAGCAGCTAATTCTCTCACTACCTGCTCTACTGAAAATTGAAGGCCATTGTAATTAGTAATAATAGAGTCCACTTTCCTGCCTGTTTCTTGCCTGAGTAAATGAGCAAACTGTCCGGTTTTATTCCCTTCCACTACTATAATATTCTGTGCCTGTTCTAAGCGCTCGCCCAAAGAGGCGGGCAAGGGATACAGTTGTTGGAAATGCATTAATGCTACTTGGGAATGTCCTATAAATTCCAACGCTTCCTCAAGTATGTGGAATGTAGAACCCCAGCCAATAATAAGGATCCTATAGTCTTGTGCCCCGACAAATAAAGGTTCTTCAGCTTCACATCTCATTAACGCAAGTTTTCTGAAACGTTTATCAACCATACATTTACGAAGGTCAAAGTCTTCATACACATGACTTTCTTCGTCATGTTCATGACTGTCGGCCCCTATAAGCCCTTTCCCATTGCCAGGAACACTGCGAGGAGAGATTCCGTTGGAAGAAAATTTATATCGACAATAATCTTTTTCTGATTCAACAATCATGGAAGGGAAAGAGAGGGACTCTAGATCAGGAATAGTCATGTCATAATAAGAGTTAAGGAAGTATTGATCTGTCAAGATAATAACTGGAATGTGGTATTTTTCCGCAATATAAAAAGATTTTGCTCCAATGCGAACGGCTTCTTCCAGTGTAGCCGGAGCGAAAACAGCGCGAGGAAATTCCCCATGACCTCCATATAGAGCCGCATGTAAATCTCCCTGCTCTGTACGTGTGGCCATTCCAGTAGCTGGACCAGGCCGCTGCCCCACGTGGATTACTACAGGAACTTCCATAATACCAGCAAGACTTACCCCTTCTGTCATGAGATCAAAACCACCACCAGAGGTTGTAACCATCGCACGCGCTCCAGCGTAACCAGCTCCAAGTGCCATATTAATGGCAGCAAGCTCATCTTCTGTCTGCTCTACCACTACTCCTAGCTGAGAAGCACATTGGGCCATAAAAGATAAAACTCCTGTAGCAGGTGACATGGGGTACGCTGCAATAAACGTACATCCTCCAGCCAAAGCTCCTAAAGATAGAGCTTCTGTTCCACTCAAAACACTGCGGTGAAGGGGCCGACCTTTACTATCCCCACATATAAAGGGCAATGTACCTTCTGTGAGAGTCTGCCCAATCTTAAATCCTCTATCTAGAGCCTCTTTATTTTTATCGACTATTAATTGCCCCTTGGGGGCAAATTTTTCGCCGCAAAAGGAATATCCTATCTCCAGTCCTCCGCCTACCATACCCAGAAGCATCCCTGCTGCAACAAAGTTAGCAAAAACAACTCCGCCTATCTCACTCGCTATCTTTAAAAACTCTACGTTAAAGTAACGTCCTCCCAACTCTTCTCCTTCGGTGTGAAAAACATTTCTATCACCAATAATAAGAGTTTGAGAAGAGATCCGCCTTCTTACATTCTCTCGAATTCCCTCGTTTAAAGGCACGAGGACATCGATACGATCAACAAAAGCTCGAACAGGCCAGGGGGAAAAACGTATTTCAGTGGAATTGTTTCCGCCACGGACTCTAGACATATATTCACGACTTGCAAAAACGCTATAGCCAAGATGACGAATAGCCTTCACAAGCAATTCTTCTACTGTTTGAACACCTTGTCCAGCTGCTCCACAAAGAACCAATGAGACATCCTTTCCAGATACACGCAACAGGGAAGACATGCAATTCCTCCTTTCTCTCTTTGTTGTTTTTATTTTATTATACAAAGTGTTTTTTTAAAACAAATAGGACATAAAAATAAAAAATATATTATAATAGTAAATGCCATCATGATATATCTAGACGGAGGTGTATATGCGTGGCTACGTTTCAGTGTATTGAGTGTAAAAAGGAGTTTGAACTGGAGGTAAAAGATATTATTCTACGATGTCCTTTTTGCGGAAGTCGTTACCTCTCTAAAATTGAAGGCGAGCTTAAAAGAGGGAAATCGTGGAATAGCAAATCCTTCAGTGTCGGAGGACCTCAATCTTAAAAAGAAAGGCCGGAGAAAAAATGCTCCGGCCTTCTTGCTAAAGAGTCAACATCTACAAACATAAACTATTTATATTCCTCTTCAGTTTTTACTTTCAAGGCGTGGAAAGACTCCTTCACCATCAACAGTGCAAAGAGAAGAAGGACAATAGAGATACCAACCAACAGATAGTTAGGAACTCCCGTAAGTTTTTCTTTGATCATAAAGAGTAGGGCTGCTACTGTAGTAGCCAACATAAACCACATGGGGGCCATAAGGAATTTGTTGTTCTTCTTAAGTCCCTTCGTAACCCAAACCCCCACTGCCAAAAGGGCCAACGCCGCAACAAGCTGGTTTGCAGCACCAAACATAGGCCAAATCGCAGCCCATGCCGGAACGGGTTTGCCGTCGGGTCCAACTGTTTTTACAAGAAGCAAAGCCATAGCTGCCGCTATAGTTATAATGGTAGCAGTATACTTGTCTACCTTCATGTTCGTAATTTCCTGAATTTGGTAGCGGGTCAGACGGGTAGCTGTATCTAAGGATGTGAGAAGGAAGGTATTAATTGCCAAACCGCCAAGGGAAGCCCCAAGCTTTGGATCGATCCCGAGAAGCCCGGCAAATTGCCCAAATCCCTGAGCATATGTTACAACTGGCCCTCCAGGAAGGATTTTTCCGCTAATCATAATGGTGCCAATGGCAATAACCGCAACTATACCCTCCAGAAGCATGGAGCCATACCCAACAAGGGTACTATCTGTCTCTCGTCGAAGCTGCTTTGATGTCGTTCCGCTTCCTACAAGTGAGTGGAATCCCGAAATGGCACCACATGCCACAATAACAAAAAGCATAGGCCATAAAAACTGGTCTCCTGCAACAAACCCCTTAAAAGCCGGAAGCTGTACTTCGAACTTACCGCCGAGTATCATGCCAATAGCACCAACAATAACTGCAAAATAAAGAAAGTAGGACGCTAGATAGTCTCTCGGTTGCAGCAACAACCATACCGGCAAGACAGAAGCAAAGAGAATATAAATTGCCAAGAGCCATCGCCACGTAGGCATCGAGTAAACAAAATATCGAGCAACCCAGTCTGCATAGTTCCCATACCAGCAAGCACCAATGACGATAGGAACCATAATAACTGTCATGAGCCAAAGAGGCGTGTTATATTTATAAACCAGCACTCCAAAGATAACGGCAAGAAATATATAAAGAGTACTTGAAAATGCCACTGCCGTGTCAGCTTCAAAAGTATTCGCTGATAATTGAAGGAAAACCGCTACGACTAAAATTAAAGTCAGGATGGTAAACATGAGAAAAAAAAGCTTTCCACGCCTTCCTACCCAGTGGTCTACCACCTCTCCAACAGACTTGCCATCGTGTCGCATAGATGCCACAAGAGCCCCCATATCATGTGGACCACCCAAAAAAGAAGAGCCGAGAAGACACCAAAGATACGCAGGCAACCAACCAAACATACTCGCCGCAGCAATAGGGCCTACAATGGGACCGGCTCCAGCGATGGAAGCAAAATGGTGCCCTAAGAGTACTGCTGGATGGGCAGGACAATAGTCTATTCCGTCGTACATAGTTTCAGCGGGGGTCGGGTTACTATCATCAAGGGCATAAATACGAGCCATATAGCGGCCATGAACGCGATAGACTATTGCAAAAAAGGCTATTGCAACAAGGAACAACATTGCCAACATTTCTTTCACCTCCTATTAAAATATGACTCTCCTATAGATCCAATAGATATATAAAAGCTGGGAAAACTATTTTATTTTTTAATATCATCACCCCCTTGGCACAAAGAACCCTCTAACTCTTGAGCTTTATTCACCAGAGGAGCAAGGTCTTTGATTTTAGAATTCCAAGGAGCAAGCGGAGTATAAGAATAAAGCTCCAAATACCCTTTAAAACCCCAAAAAAAAGTTTTGATTTTTTTATCAAAGGAGGGAAAAGGTTCTAAGAAGACAAAACGTTGTGTCATAACATCGGGGAGAGGTTCCCAATTTGCGAAGATATATTCAGCATCGGTGCAACCATTATGAATCCAAATAACAAAGTCATAAGCATAATAACGGCCTATTTCGCCAAGAATGCTATCCTTAACGAAAGTGACCCGGCGTGATACTCCTTGCATATGGTCGAAGGACCAGCTTTCAAAACCCCAATAGGTCCATAAATCTGAAGCTTTGCCTATAATAGACAGGTCAACCATACAATATCACCCCTGTGTAAAATATTATACAACACACATTACACATTAGAAAAGGAATTTCACAGGGTTGAAATAATTCTTTGGGGAAGCTATAATACCCCTTGTTATGGGTGACTAGCTCAGTGGAAGAGCGCTTCCTTCACACGGAAGAGGTCACAGGTTCGAACCCTGTGTCGCCCACCATATGATGGTTACTGGCTTTCAGGGCTCTTCCCTGAAAGCCTTTTTGTTATTGGGAAGGAGTCATAAAACGCTCTTTTTTCATAGCCTAAAGGCTGGCATTTGCTCTCTTGAATGTAAAAAAAGAGGGCATTTTTATGAATAACGTCACCAAGGGACCCTCCATAATTCATATTAAAATTATAACTCTAATCTTTCCTCATAAGAAAACTATAACTTTTTAAGACGAGGTGAGAAATGGCAGGCGTTTTTCCATATAGAAAGCTGTGCCCGTATCTTCGTAATAATTTTTTATTGTTCCTATAAGGGAAAAACCTAAATTTTCATAGAGTCTACGTGCTGGTCCATTATCTTCTCGAACATGAAGTCTTAAACAATTATATCCTTCATGAACACAAAACTCGCCAGATGAAAGAATAAGCTGAGAAGCTATTCCCTTTCGCCGGAAAGAGGTAGCCACATAGAGGTTGGTAAGTACAAAAAAATTCTTTTCCCGCGAGAGGACAAGAAACGCAACCATAAGATTTTTCCAGCGAGCTGCCATATATACAGACAGCCCGCTGGAAAGATCTTCATATATTATATTTTGAGGCCAAAAAGGTCCACCTTTTTTTCTTTCAAGCTCATATATTTCATCACAATCATTAACGGAGCAAAAATGTATATCCACGAGAAGTGTGGACAGCGCTTACAACCCCCTAATTATTGTCTGATCTCTGTCAGGACCTACTCCTATAAGCTGCACTGGAACCTGAGCCTCTTTCTCTATATACTCTACGTATTTCTGGGCAGCCACAGGAAGTTCATCAAAAGACCTGCACTTAGAAATATCTTCTTTCCAGCCATCCATGAGAGTGTACACTGGTTCAGCCTTCTCAAGTAACGCGGTATTGGTCATGAAATGTTCGTATTTTTTACCTTCTATCTCATACTCTGTGCAGACTTTAATTTTGTCGAATCCTGTAAGAACATCAAGCTTCGTTAAAGCTATAGCTCCCATGCCATTGACTCTTGCTGCATATCTCAGTGCTACCATATCGAGCCAACCACATCGTCTCGGGCGTCCGGTAGTAGCACCAAACTCTCCTCCTCGCTCTCTCAGCCGAGTCCCTTCATTACCTAAATCTTCCGTAGTAAAGGGGCCTTCTCCAACTCGAGTACAATAAGCTTTTACTACCCCAATAACTCGGTCCACATCTGACGGTCCAACACCAAGACCTACACATCCGCCAGCAGCAATAGGAGAGGAGCTCGTTACAAAAGGATACGTCCCATGATCCACATCCAGAAGGGTTCCCTGAGCCCCTTCCAGCAAAACACCCTTCCCCGATGTAATAGCTTCATGCAGAGCTAAAGAGACATCTGCTACATAAGGAGCTAAACTCTGCCCCCACGCTAAAGCTTTGCTATAGACTTCATCAAAAGCTACTGGTTCAGTTCCATAAACTTTCGTTAGCAAGAGGTTTTTAGCATCAAGGTTGAAAGAGAGCTTGTCTCGAAGAACATCAGCGTCTAGAAGATCTTCTATACGAATACCACATCTATTAAATTTATCTACATAACAAGGGCCGATACCCCTACCTGTGGTACCAATTTTTTTACCTTTTCCACGGAACTGTTCCTCAGCTTTATCGAGAATTTTATGATAAGGCATAACAACATGAGCAGACCCGCTAATAATAAGTCGAGCCCTGTCTTTTCCTTGCTCCTGGAGAGTGAAAAGCTCCTGTAGAAGCTGTTCTGGATCAACAACCACGCCGTTTCCTATGGCACAAAGCTTACAGGGATAAAGCATTCCGGAAGGCAAGAGATGGAAGACATATTTCTCTCCCTCAACTATAACTGTATGCCCAGCGTTGGCACCACCTTGATATCGGGCAAAAACTTCAACCCGATTCCCAAGGGCATCTACCACTCTTCCTTTCCCTTCGTCCCCCCATTGGGCTCCTATAATAATCTCTACTCGTCCTTTCACTTTCAAGGCCTCCTCATCGTGCCGTTTGAACACCAAGTAACTCTGGAACGGTCACAAATTTTACATCGTTTATTTCAGAATCGTGAAGCTCTTGTAAAAAAGGGATAGTATCAGGTCTATTATGACAAATAGCCACAACCCATCCCCTTCGTTTCGCTATAGTTACTGCTCGATTGAACTGCTCTCTCATAAACCTTATATCTTTTTCATGATCGAGAAAAACCGAGTTGTAGGCTGTTGGAACCTGAAATTTTAAAGCAGTCTTATATGCAACAGACGCCGCTGATGTTCGACTATCTATAAAGACTTTTCCTAAAGGCACTAAGGCTTCCATTACAGCTTCCATAACATGTGGGTCACTAGTAGCTTTAGATCCTCTATGGTTATTCATCCCCACAGCTTCAGGGAAAGCTTGGAAAACATCCTGCACTGCCTTTTTAACCGCAGGAGCCGACATAGACACTCCTATGAGAAAATCCCCTTTCCCCTTATCTATAATAGCTTCCATAGGCATGTGTACAAGATAAGGAACCCCTTTGGATACAGCAAGCTTCACTGTCTCCTGACTATGGGGCCGGTAGGGAATTATAGCCCATGTTACAGGCAAATCAATAGCAGCTACTTTTTGAGCTAAAGAGTAAGAATAACCAAAGTCATCAATGACAATGGCTAAAAGGGGGCACGACTCAGCTTGGGGCTCAGGTTCAGGTTGAGTTGTATGGTGGGGAGGAGTACTTCGATCCTTTTGTTCCTCACAGACTATTTCAGGGTATGGCTCTCGAGAAACCTCCACATGTTCCTGTTGTGGAGTGCTCCTCCCCACCATCGCTAAAATAGCAACACTCAACGCTATCCCACCGAACAGGAGTAAGAAGAGCCCCTTGGGCCTCCTCTTTACTCTCTTTTTAGTCATACTGGCCTCCAAATCATTTCAAAAAAGAAGATGTTCCTTTTTCAATTTTAGCAAGCTCTTCTATAGCTCGTTTTAACTGAGGATCTTTTTTACGATCAGGGTTATACTCCCCCTCCACAGTAAGTTGCGGAGTTAATCCTACATGATCTATAGTAACACCCGATGGAGTATGATATCTAGCGATAGTCACGTAGAGACCAGACCCATCTGAGAGATTAAAGAGCGTTTGCACTGATCCCTTTCCAAAACTCTTTTTCCCTACGAGAATAGCTCTTTGCCGATCCATTAAGGCTCCAGCCACAATTTCGGAGGCACTGGCACTCCCCTCATTTATCAACACTACGAGGGGAAGGGTTGTTTGTTGCCCCGGCTTTGCATAAAGTTTGTCATTCGCACGATCTACCCGCCCTTCCATGCTGACTACGAGCCCTCCATCCAAGAAGAGGTCACTCACATCGACAGCCGCACTTAAAAGGCCTCCGCCATTATTGCGCAAATCCACTATAAGTCCCTTTGCGCCCTTCTGCTCTAGATCAATAATGGCGTTTTTTACTTCCTCTCCAGTTTTCTGCTTGAACTGAGAGATACGGATATAGCCTGTATCTTTATCGATCATTTCAGAACGAACAGAAAAAAGCTTTATATTCTCTCTTTGAATATCGAAGCGCAAAAGTTTATCTTCTTTATCTCGGCGTACCCAAATAGTTACTGACGTTCCCGCCGGTCCTCTCAATTTTTTAACAACCTGCTGTGATTCCCAACCTATAATCACTTCATCGCCAATTTTAACGATCTCATCTCCAGGCTTAAGACCGACACGATCAGCTGGTGTTCCCTCTATAGGGCTGATAACAAGAGTTTTACCGTCTCTGTGACCTAGATAGATACCCAATCCACCATACTCGCCTTCCATTTCTATTTCTTCTTCTTTGAGTTCTTCTGGGTCGACAAAACGAGTATATGGATCTCCATACGCTTGTACAAAACCTTTCATGGCCCCATAGACGAGCTTCGTCTCTTCCACAGGTTTCTCTCCGCTATCCACCTGATAGGTTTCTATAATGGCCCTTGCCTGCTTCATGAGCCACAGGTTCTCCAATTTAAATGGGACAAAACGAACAATATCCTCTATTTCTGAGGCACCACCAGCCCCCAGAAATGCACCTGTTAAAACAACTCCTAGTATTAGCCCAAACAGAACGCCCCTTGATTTTTTCCACATGCTCAAACCTGTGCTCCTTTTCCCTTCGCCATGTCTTTTTTACCGCAAATAACGCATAGGATCCCGCGCATCTCCGTTAACTCGTACTTCAAAATGAAGATGATACCCTGTAGTAACGCCAGTATTTCCTACATGCCCTATCACCTGACCACGAGAAACCCCTTGTCCCTCTTCTACTGTCGCATTAGCAAGATGTGCATAGACAGTGCTGAGTAAGTTTCCATGATCGATAATAACAACCTGTCCATATCCCCTAAGCCACCCTACATACAAAATCTCTCCTGGCCCAGCTGCTTGGACCGGGGTCCCTCCTGAAGCTCGAATATCTATACCTGTATGCATACTCGTAGTTTTAAAAACAGGATGTACTCGTTTCCCAAAAGATTGAGAAATCTCTCCTCGTACCGGCCATCCTAACCGCCCTCCTGAGGGCATGTACGTTATATTGCCAAAATGAGATTTATTTTTATCTCGATTTTCTCTTTCACGAGCAATAATTTCCTGTTTCTTTCTCATAAGATTTTTAATGGTGTTCCCTATCTCTTCCTGAGCTTGTTGCAATTCCCGAGCAGCTTTTTCATGAAGAGCCTTTTCTTTTCGTAATGAAGCTAACAGGTCGTTCCGTTTTTTTATTTCTGCCTTGTACTTTTCTCGCTCAGACCGGAGTTTCTTTTCCTGGGCTACTAAAAGAGCTCTCTGTTCTTCTAATTCTTTTTTCGCAGCTTCCAGTTTCTCTCTACTCTCCGAAAGAGAGTCAACCATGCGCTCATCTTCACGAGCTATTTTCCCTAGTAACAAGGACGTGGCCATTGCTTCATGTGCCGTAGAAGCAGTGAGGAGAAGGTCTAGCTCTGCCATGCCACCATATTTATAAATAGCGACAAAACGATCCCTAAGATACCCTTTTATTTCCTCTATTTGGGCATCAGTCTTTTTAATATTTCCTTGTAATTCCTTAATTCTGTTCTGAGCCCTGGCTTGTTTGAGTTCCAAAAGCTTTATTTCTCGTTCAGCTTTCTGTTTTTGCTGGTCATACTGGGTAATTTGAGATAAAACCCCTTGTTCCCTTTGCCCAGTTTTTTTAATAAGCTGCTCATAGTGAGCTGTTTGACGCTCTATTATTTTTATGCGATTCTCTTCGGCCGCAATCTGCTGGTCTAACTCCGCAACATCTGGAGCCGACCATGCACACAAAGAAGGGAAGGAGAAAAAACAGGAAACCGCTAGAAGGATACCTAATAAGCACCTTTTTGTGAAGCTCCTCAATTGTACATCCTCCCTTCCGATCTCTCCATTTAAAGGGGTTTCCCTGCCAAGCAACCAGCTGTAATCGCACCCCCTGTCGAAGCTTCTAATCCCTCCAGACTAAAGAGGTTTCCCAGCCTCCCGAACGAAACGACTGACTGCAAACCAACTGCAAATCCACCCAAGAGTTGTTCCAATCCCGACGAGCAGGAGATAAAAACGCAACAAAAAATCATGGTTAGAAACCAGGTGGATAAAGGGAAGGGTTGTCAATATTGCCTCCTGAGCAGAAAAATAGGAACCAGCGACAGCAAGCACTGCCAGCAAGGCTCCCATAGAACCAAGAATCATCCCCTGTAACACAAATGGAAGAGAAATATAGGTTCTCGTGGCTCCTACTAAAAGCATCACTTGTATTTCTTCTTTTCGAGAATATAAAGATATACGAATGGTGTTATAAACCACTAAAGCACTAATAACAAGAGCCAATCCCAGAACGACAACGGAAATTTTCGAAACTAAAAAAGAAATCCGAGAAAGTTTTTCAGCCAGTTTCCCAGCATAAACAAGCTCATCCACTTCTGGCATAGACGTGATCTCCCTTACCAAAGGAGCCACATCCCCCGCTCGTTTAACCTTGATCTCTATACTCCAAGGGAGAGGGTTTTCGCCAAGCAACGTAACAGCTCGCGCCTTAGTGCCTAGTTTGGCTCGCAATCTTTCTAGCGCCTCGTCAGGAGACACAGAAACCACATGAGCTGCATAAGGGATTTTTTTTATCTGATTCACCGTTTCCTGGATTTTACTGTCATCTTTTAAGTACGCCTGAACAACGAGTTCGCTTTCAACACGGGAAACCATGGCCCTTACATTAAGAGAGAAAAGGCTGGACATGCCGAGGAGATATATGACAGCAGAAGCGGTAATAAGAGTAAGAAGGCTCAATCCCCAATGGCGGAAAATCAACCTGAAGGTATCACGTAAGGTATATTTAAAGCTCGCCATCGATGAGATACCCTCCTTTTTCTTCGTCTCGAACTATCCTGCCCTCATGGAGCTCTATAACCCTCTGTCGATAGGCATCTACCAGATATTGATCGTGGGTAGCCATAATAACAGTGGCTCCTGCAGCATTCAGAGATAGAAGGAGGCGCATAATGTCTTCCGCCGTATGTAAATCGAGATTTCCAGTCGGCTCGTCAGCTATAAAAATAGAGGGCGAATTAGCCATGGCACGTGCAATAGCTACCCGTTGCTGTTCTCCCCCTGAAAGCTGAGGGGGGTACAGAAAACGTCGTCTCCACAACCCCACCTGATCTATAACTTCATCGGTACGACCTTTTACCATACGGGAAGGCATACCCATAGATTCGAGCACAAAAGCAACATTCTCCCATGCCGTCAAATTAGGAAGGAGTTTGAAATCTTGAAAGACTACCCCTATATTTCTCCGGAAATAAGGGAGCTGAGAGTTGCGAATTTTTCGCAAGTTCTTATCCCCTACTGTGATCTGTCCTCTACTTGGGATAAGCTCGCGGGTAATGAGACGCATTAGCGTTGTTTTCCCCGAGCCAGTAGTTCCTACAAAGTAGACAAACTCCCCTTGTGCTATGGAAAGATAAGCATCTTCCAAGGCTACAATGTCGGGATGAAAGTATTTAGAGACTCCTGCCAGGCGTATATCCATTGCTACCTCCTGCGCATCGTCCACACCTGCACGGCTGCACTGACAATCTGACTTGACGTAAGGCTATAATATTCCTGTAGCTCTTCGGACGTCCCACTCTGTCCGAATTTGTCATCTACAGCTACAAACTTTACAGGAACAGGGTAGCTGCGACACACAAGTCCAGCTATAGCCTCACCCAATCCACCATGAGCCAGATGTTCTTCCGCCACTACACAGCAACCAGTACGATGTATAGATTCTAGAATCTGTTGAGCAGGTAAGGGACTGATGCTGTAACAATCTATGACTTCTGCGCAAAGGTCCTGTTGGGCCAAAATGCGCGCGGCTTTAAGAGCTTCGTGCACCATAATACCACAAGCACAGATGGTTACTTCAGTCCCCTCTTTTAAAACCCTACCGCCACCCAACGAAAAATCCACGTCATCTTCCTTATACAGCAACGGTAACTTTGAACGCCCTAAACGAATATATATAGGGCGTTTAACCTCTGCCGCCATCTTAATGATAGCCCGAGCCGAATAAAAATCCGCAGGAGCAAGAACTCCTAAACCAGGCAATACCCTCATAAGTGCTATATCCTCAAGCATTTGATGAGTAGCCCCATCTTCTCCAACGGTAACTCCGCTATGAGTAGCAATAAGTTTTACAGGCAGTCCCGGGATAGCAATAGTCTCTCGTATCTCGTCGTAAGCTCGCCCTACCAAAAAAGAAGCAAGAGATGAGACATATACTCTAAAACCAGCCAACGCAAGACCTGCTGCCGTAAGGACCATATCCTGCTCTGCAATCCCCACATCCACATATCGTTTTGGGTTTGCTTTTTTAAAAGAAGCACTTCGTGTGGACGACCCTACATCCCCATCCACAACTACAAGATCATTATATACAGTATTGAGTTCGATTAAAGCTTCCCCATAGGCATCGCGCGTGCTTTTCATTGTTATATTATTCATAGCAAGAGAGCCCCTCCTGAATCTAATTCTCTCAGAGCTTTATCTACTAGATCTCGAGTCAGAACCATAGAGGCTTTATATCTTTGTCCTTCTAGAAAAGAAACCCCCTTACCTATAACAGTCCGTGCAATAATAGCCAAGGGCTTTTCTGCATTTTTCTTTACGAAGGCTCTTTCCAGACTTTGAAAATCATGACCGTCAGCCTCTGCTACCTGCCAACCAAAAGCAATGAACTTGTCTTTCAGAGGTTCAATAGACATTATCTGATCTACAGAGCCTTCCATCTGGGTATTATTTCGGTCTACAATAACTGTAAGCTGACTGAGTTTATAATGAGTTGAGGTCATGGCTGACTCCCATATGGCTCCTTCTTGCAATTCCCCATCGCCTGTAATGCAAAAAACTCGGCTATCCAGACCTCTCATTCTCAACCCAAGAGCTATTCCATTAGCTACTCCGAGCCCCATGCCAAGAGATCCACTGGATGCATCAATCCCTGGCGTTCGGTTTACTAAAGGATGACCCTGCAACATAGTTCCTAACCGTCTATAATTCCATAATTCCTCGCGGTCAAAGAAACCACGATTCGCCAAAGCCGCATAAAGAGCAGGACATCCATGCCCTTTACTCAAAACCAGACGATCTCTTTCCGCCCACATAGGATCTTCTGGTTTCACATTAAGGATATGCCAGTATAACCACGCCATAATCTCAACTATAGAAAGAGAAGATGCCAGATGACCGGAACGGGCGACTCCTATCATACGCACCACATCTTTACGGATAGAAGCAGCAGCTTCTTTGAGCAAAGTCTCTTCATGTTCAGATAGAACTGGCACTACGCTTCAACTCCTCCCAAGCTTTTTCTACTGATTGACAACTCTCTTTTGTCGCTGCTTCAACAGAATGACGATCCACAACAGGCCATGGAAAAGAAGGGATGTCTTCTCCATTAAAAATAGCCATTCCCCATTGAGAAGCAAAAGCTTCCACTTTAGGGTCATAAGGAACAGCTAAAGTAGAGCAACCGAAAAGAAGCGACAACATACAGAAATGGAGACGCATACCTATAGCTATATTACCAAGGCTCCAAACCTTCTGCACATCTTGCCATGAACGTACTAAATGCACTTCTTTACACGACAATATTCCTCGCGAAACAAAAGAGTTTATTACGTTCAAGTCCTCAGGCGCCAAAGCCACGCCTATCACTGGAAGATTATTCTCTGCTGCCCAGCGAGCGGCAACCTGAGCTGTCTTTTCTGGTAAAAGCCCAGGCCATGGGCGGATATTGACGAGCAAAGCATCAGTTTTTTCTCTCTCAAAAGACACTGAAAGCCCCATAACAGGATCAGGAACAAGTTGAGCAGTAAGCCTCCAGTCTTGAAGAATCTCTAAGGATCTCTTATCACGAACAGTACGCATAGAACACCCGGCTATGGCATTATGAGCCAGCCATTGTCCAACTCGCGTACGGAAAGGGCCTATAGATTGGGCAAAAACTCCTGTTCGACATTTTGCTAACCGAGCTAACTTCAGAAGGCCCCAATAATAAAAACAGGAACGAAGGCTTGTGGAATCCTGGAATAGCCCTCCCCCTCCAAAAACCAAGGAATAACTTTTACGAAACACATTAAAAACATCTAAAATATCCCAACGATTTACAGACGGAACACAAAGCGTAGCAGAGGTATTCTCTGGATCTGCCGATAGAACAACGATACGCTCTCTAGCAATGCCTATATTTTCGAGATGAGCAACCATAGACGCAGCTAAAAGCTCGTCTCCAAGGTTCCCAAATCCATAATATCCAGCTAATGCTACAGCGTATTGCCGACTCAATCCATAATCACTCCTCGCCAACGCTTCCAGAAGGGGATGCACACCCAATGAAAGAGCGCAAGTAAAATAGCCCCAAGGAGAATGCCAGTCCACCATCCATTAAATTGACGCCATAAAATAAAATAAAGTGGCGTATGGAAATGACAAAAACTGTTTACAAGGGAACAAAAAGCCAAGGTAGCCCCGAGTCTGAAAATCTCCCGATATCGCTCCCATAAATTACGACGTTTAAAATAATACCAGAACAAAAGGGCTGGATACCCAGCAAAGAGCTCCTTGTTTCTTGGGCGAGCTACAAGAAGACGCTCAAGAGTGTCTCGCAATGTCACTTCCCACCCAGGAACAAATTGAGCATTTCCACTTCGCAAAAGGGTCACTGCTGCCCCTACAAGCAAAACACCTATTAAGAAGAGCTCGCCCCATAGAGGAGGCCTTGCCAGTACTTGTCCTAAAGATTCGGGATGCACTCTTCTTCTTAAATCATAGAGCAAGACAATGAGAGGCGGCAAAAAAAGAGTAGCCTTCACTCCAGAAAAGGCCCGTAACCGCAGCATAAAGACAGGGAAACTGAAAAGAGCCGCTAAAGCAAGACCTCCTATAACAGCAACGATAAATCCTCCCAATATCCCGCGAAGGGGCTTCTTCCATTCTTCCAAAGCAATAAGAGTAGCTTCCACAGCTAAAAAGACAGCAGTTAAGGCACCTACCAAGCGTGCAGCAAAGGATATTTTCCACATCCCTACGCCAAGAAAGGCCCCGATAACTATAAAAGCAACGCTCTGCACACTACCTAAGAAAGAGAGGTTTAGCAAGAGAAAACGATCTGCTAAACGAGCGACAAGAAGAAGGAATATCAAAGCACATCCAACGGCTCCTAGAAACGACATCTTCCAACCTGAAAATGTTTCCGGCCATTGGACAACTATCCCCCGCTCGGAAAGCCCCTGAGAGAGGCTTTGTACTTCTTTCTCAAAATCGCCTAATGGATCGGAAGAAGCTTCATAGAGGGTCGGCCTCATGAGAAGCAATCGAACCCCCCGCTCTTTAGCTGCCCGAACCATCCGTTCATACAGCGTGTATCGAGAAATATTCCTGCTGATCATCTCTTCTGTTGTTACGCTATGGAGAGGTAAAAGATCCGGATACAGGAGCCAGTTTAACTGTTGGGCCCCAAGTTGCCGAGAAAACTCCACCATAGCCACAGGAATCCCTGCCTCCTTCAATACATTCGCTAAAGGACGCATATCTGGATATCCAGCAGCAAAAAGACCCGAAGGAGATACACAACGAATTACCGAAGGGAAATCATCGAGAAGAGCCTCAAGCAAAGCCATCTCGTTTTCAGTATCACTCACAGCAACCGGCGCTACGCGGTACATAACAGGAATCCCTGCGGAGAGAGCAAAGAGGAGTCCCGCAAAATCAGGCACAACACCAGTCTCCAGCAACTCGTCTATAGTATGAGGGAGAACATAAAGAATGCCATTTTCTTTCTGATATCGTCGGCTATCTGGGAAACGAGTTTGAAGGGCCGTATCGTACCACTCTATCCCCTTCATACCTTTAGCAAGCCAAATAGTTGCCGAACCATACGGCTCATCCAGTCCCTCTCCTAAAGAGTCAGGGAGATCCGCCACTGTTCCGTAATAAAGAGGAACAAGTCCTGCAGACAGATCTTTACCTGTCATTTCCGCCACTATTAAGCCAGACACTCCCGCATTAGTTAAGCGATTAAAAACTGCCTCCGGGGTCTGGCGACCTTTAGAAGCCAAAGAAAGGACATCTCGATATTCCAAAATAATGCCGCTGTTTCGATTTTCTTTCTCTACTTTCCATCGAGGCGTAAGGGCCACAATAGAGAGGATAAAAGCTACAACTAACATAAATGCTGTAAAAGTTCTTTTTGAAAAACTCATTTCTCGCTCAGCCTCCATTGCATTGTCAGAGGGAAACCAGCCTCTTCAAGAAGACAGCTTAAACGGAAAAGAGGAAGTCCCACTACATTGTAATAGCATCCGCAAATTGAACGAACGAGAAGAGCCCCTCTTCCCTGTATTGCATAAGAACCAGCTTTATCGAGCCCCTCGCCGCTCTTTGCATAGTTCTGAAGATCTTCTTCTTTCATAGATCTAAACGTAACTTCTGTACATTCCACGTCAGATAGAGTCTTTTGATCATAACAAAGAGCTACCCCAGAATAAACACGATGGGTTCGGCCGTTGAGAAGACAAAGCATTTTGAGAGATTCTTCCTGGTCGACTGGCTTTCCTAAAACACGCCCATCTATAGCTACCACCGTATCAGATCCTATAACATAACTATGAGGGAACTGGCTGGCAACTGATTGGGCTTTTAGAGTTGCAAGACGACGAGCCATAGCCTCGGGCTTTTCATCACCCAGAGGCGCTTCGTCAACATCAGATACTACAACTTTAAACGGCCAGCCTAGAGAAGCTAAAAGTTCCCGCCGTCTGGGGCTAGCTGAGGCCAGAACTAATTGTTTTACCGAGCGATCCACAGTCCTACAATACCTCCGATCAAAGTTCCAACATTGCAATGAAGATAAAACTTCAAACCAAAATCCATAATAGCAAGCCGTACATCGTGGAGATCAAAACCTATGGAGATTATATTGCGGAAATAAGGAGCTGTCAGAGTAAATTTCTGCAAATAAAACCCCAACAGAGTCCCAATTATTATGCAAATTATCAACATCCACCAGCGTACATTTCCACTTCGTCCTAAGGCCACTATTCTCTACCTCCATATACTCATCACTAAGCTTATTCCGGCGGGAACAAGACAATACAACGCAAAGATCCGCCAGCGTCCGAGGGTCACCATCTTTCTAAACCATACTAAAGCTCCATATCCCGTCACAAAAGCTGCAATAATACCGCCATACCAAAAATCAGGCAAACTATCAACAAAACCGCCTGCTCTCACGAGGTCCATCACTTGAAGCAATGTGGCTCCTAGAATAGCTGGCAAAGAGAGAAGGAAGGAGAAACGAAAAGCTTCTTCTGGTGAGAGACCTCTTTTCAGACCTGTTACAATTGTCGCCCCTGATCGGGAAATTCCAGGTATAACTGCCAATCCTTGCGCTACCCCAATAACAATTCCAGACAGTAACGAAAGTTTATTTGATCTCTGAGGCAAAGAAGAAGCATACCATAAGAGTAACGATGTTATTAAAAGGGCGCATCCAATAAGAGCAGGAGATACCATCCATCTCTCTACCACCGGCTTGAGAGGGAATCCAATAGCTCCTGTAACGATAGTCCCGCAAATAACGGCCCATCCAAGGCGCCACCCTTCTGTTTCTCGACCAGACGGGGAAAACAGCCCCTTAAACCACTCTATTGCCAAAGAGTAGATATCTCTCGAAAAGAAGACGACCGTAGCTATCATCGTACTAAAATGGAGCAGCACATCATAGGTAAGGCTATCCTCTGCGATGCCCCATAGATTCTGTAACAAAGCTAAATGTCCGGAACTACTAATTGGAAGAAACTCTGCAAGGCCTTGTACGATGCCAAGAATTAACGTTTCAGCTTTCATGAATTTCCGTCCCCTCGATCTTTGTAATAATGGGTAAAATCATAGGCTTTGCATTTGCATACCGACGCCGTATCACATCTTTTACACGGCTCTTCATACGGAGAGCCAACATCGTAACTTCCACTTCTTTTTTCTTTTGAGCAAAATGGTCGAACACTCTCTTGACTGTGGAGAGAAGCTCTTCATGTAAAGTAGACGCATCCTCCATATGAATGAATCCGCGACTTTCGATACGAGGCTCAGATACGAGATGTAAGCCTCCATCGACTACAACGGAAATAACCACAAGGCCATCTTCTGCCAGCTCATGGCGCTCTTTCATAATGCTGCCTTCCAGCTCCCCCATAGCCACACCATCTACCATAATGCGACCAGATGGGATACGCCCCTTCACCTGAGCTCTTTTGTCCGTCACTAAAAGAACGTCGCCATTTTGCATTACAAAGGTATTTTTAGTGGGAACCCCTATCTCCTGCGCCAGTTGAGCATGACGAACTAGGTGTCGATACTCACCATGGACTGGCACAAAATAACGCGGCTTTACAAGATTTAACATGAGGCGCAGCTCATCTCGTGCCGCATGCCCAGACACATGTATTTCTTTTTCACCCTCATAAATAACATCGCATCCGCAAGCAAACAATCGATTGATAGTATTGCTAACCAACTTTTCATTCCCAGGGATAGGGCTGGCAAAAATTGCCACTACATCCTTTTCCCCCAGCTGGATCTGTCGATGCTCCCCCTTGCTCATAAGAACAAGCCCAGAAAACGGTTCGCCTTGACTTCCTGTCGTCATGACTACGACCTGGTTAGGGGCGTATTTATAAACATCAGTTGCAGGAATCAACATTTTGTCATCGGCTGAAAGATAGTTTAAGTCTCGCGCCAATTCCACATTAGTAACCATGCTCCTCCCCACAAAGGCAACCTTACGGTTAAAACGTCCTGCAGCATCTACAACCTGTTGTACACGATGCAAGTTACTTGCAAAAGTTGCTATGACAATGCGTTTATTTCTATGAAGGCGGAAAATACGATCAAGGGTCCCCCCTATAAGGAATTCCGACGGGGTAAATCCCTTTCTTTCCGCATTTGTAGAATCAGAGAGCATAAGAAGCACCCCATCACGGCCAGCCTCTGCAAAAGCAGCGTAATCGGTTAACCGTCCGTCTATTGGGGTAGGATCCAGTTTGAAATCGCCTGTATGCACAATAAGTCCGAGGGGCGTAGATATCACCAGCCCCACCGCGTCGGGAATGGAATGACAAACAGCAACAAAACGAATAGAAAAAACTCCTAGTTGAACTTCATTCCCAGCCTTAATCTCTACAAAATTTCCGTTGTAATCGGGGACTGTTTCTTTTAGCTTATTTTGAACCAACCCTAAGGTCAGCCGAGTTCCATATACGGGCACATCGAGTTTAGGTAACACAAAAGGAAGAGCCCCTATATGGTCTTCGTGTCCATGAGTAAGGAGAATGCCACGAATTCGCTGGCGATTTTCCACTAAATATGAAATATCAGGAATAACAAAATCTATGCCTAACATTTCTTCGTCGGGGAACATAAGTCCGCTGTCTACTACAATAATATCTTCCCCAAATTCAAATACATACATATTTTTCCCGATTTCCCCTAGACCACCTAGGGCAAAGAACTTTAATTTTTTTACAGCATTAGATTTTCTTGGGCGACGCCTGGTTCGCTTTAAAGGTTTTTCAGGCATGTATCCACCTCCAGTAATACAAAAATGCATTATAACGCAGCTCTCTCGCCACCGCTATGTATCCCAATCCTCATTGCTTCTTCAATATTTTTTTGGTACAATTCGTTGTTACTGTAGAGAAAGCCCCTCTAAAGGAGGTAGGAATCATTGAATCATTCAAGTATTGATTTAGCACCAGTAATGACACGAAGCGGGTACGAAAAACTTACCGCTGAGTTAGTCGATCTTAGAAGCAACGGGCGAGCAGAAATATCCCGACAGCTAGAGGAAGCCAGGGCATTTGGTGACTTAAGCGAAAACGCAGAGTATGCTGCTGCAAAAGATGAGCAAGCTAAGTTGGAAGCCCGCATTTCATGGCTTGAGTTTCAGTTGAGCAAGGCCAAGGTTATTGACGCCTCAGATGTAGACACAAGCCGGGTTACTCTTGGAACAACTGTAACGATAGAAGACACAACCAACAAAAAAGTGTTCACCTATACTATCGTGGGATCAGAAGAAGCAGATCCAAAGCTAAGCCACATCTCATCCTCAAGCCCCGTCGGAAAATCTCTTCTCGGCAAATCCATAGGAGACGAAGTTCACGTTAAAGTCCCCCGAGGTATCAGGAATCTAAAAATAGTTAGTATCGCTCTTATGCCTTAATAGTAAAAAAGACATGCGCCTGCTCATTATTTGCAGGCGCTTTTCTTTTCAAAAGACAATTGAACCAGTTCTGAGAGAAAGAGAGGGAAATCGTACCCCGCAGCAGCTGCCGCCTTGGGAACAAGGCTTGTACTTGTCATCCCTGGCACAGTATTCACTTCCAGCACCCATGGGGTTCCGTCTTCCTCTACACGGAAATCAACTCTAGCGTACCCCTCACATCCTAAAACCTGAAAAGCCTGACATGCCAAATGAGCAAGATGTTCTGATACTTTCGGCTCGTAGGGGGCTGGGGTAATATATTCCGTCATTCCTGGCGTATATTTCGAGTCATAATCGTAAAAACCCTGTTTAGGACGAATCATTACCGCCGGCAGAGCTTCAGGACTTCCTTTTCTTTCCCACACTGCAACTGTTACATCAACTCCTGAAATAAACTCTTCCAAAACAGCACGATCATCATATCTCCATGCCTCTTCAAAAGCTTGCTCAAGCGAAGACGCATCCTTGACTACAGATACACCAATAGTGCTTCCTCCATTACAAGGTTTGAGAATAGCCATTTTGTGAGTAGCTATAAAATGACGGCTCTCTTCTATAGAAAAAGAAGAATTTTTCAAAACCAGCAGTCCAGCGGGGGTTGGAATGCCGTAAAGGTTCAAAAGCCCCTTAGCTGCTGCTTTGTCCATAGAAAGAGAGCACGCCAAAGGCCCCGGCCCTGTATAGGGAAAATTCATGGCTTCAAGAGCTGCTTGAACTCTCCCATCTTCTCCCCAACCTCCATGGAGGGCAACAAAAACAGAAGCGAGCCCCTGAACGTTGCGAAGCTGAAAAACATCTGCCAGGGAGTGGACCTTAAAAGGTACTACTTTATATCCACACTCCTCTAACCCCTTGCTTACAGCTTCTCCGCTTTTCAGAGAAACCTCTTTTTCTGGTCCATCTCCACCATATAAAACAGCTACTACCATCTTTTTATCCACGTCGTCATCCTCGTTTCATAGCTCGTTGTCTGCCCTTTCCCTTCTTTTACATTAAAAGGGAAAAGGACTGGAAAGTTTTTTATCTCCAAAGGCCAAAGGTTTATCGGGGAAAGCGTTAATGACAAGACGCACACTTACCCAATCGTCATCTTCTTTTAAATCATCTCTATAGATAAGCTGCCATTGTAAACAGCACCTAGGATCGTACGTTAAGATATAAGCACGTTCAAACCATTCGGTAGTTTTAACGTTGTAAGCGCTACGAACAGCCAATGAAATATCTTTTCCTACAGGGAAAGCAAATTGCTGATAAAATTCTTCTAAATCACTATATCGATCCCACACCATAGGAGAATGTCCGTCTACCCATCGCCGCCGATAGGCCGTTCTGGCATCGATAGGTCCAAGTTTATATCCAGCCCCTACAGACAGCCATAAAATCTTCTGCTCGTCATCGCCACCATCATATCGAAAATGCCAATAACTCGAAGCCCAAAAGGGGCGAATGGGAGCGGGATTTCCAATTCCGGAGAGAGTGATGCCAAGTCCCATTCTGTCAGACTCATAGGCTTTACGACCTCGTCGCTCTTCGTAGCTTCCAAAAGAACCAGCCACGCTCCATCTCGTGTTCATCCACGACATAAGAGGCCACGAAGGACTGGAAAAAGTAAATTCGGGGTCGCGATAGAGTAAGTTTTTATAACTCTCACCGCCGCCCTTCTCTATATCAAGCGCCTCACGCTGAGACCACCAAAGCCTCGCCCTCCATCCATTCCACTCACCGCGGAACCCCCAAGATGGACGGAAAGCTTCCTGGTCTGTCGTTTCTTCCCAAGAATATTCTAGATTTCCAAACAGGGTTACGCCTGTCAATCCTATATTCTGAAGATTTTGAGAAGCAGAAACACTGCCTTCCAACCCCTTCTTAGACCACATCATAAAGCCCAAACGGGCCCCTCCATCGTCCCATACGATAGGCCCGCTGTATCCAGCTCCAAATCCTTTATCTGAAGTATAAAGAATCGTGGGCATCAGTTCGGAGTCAAGAAAACCTTTTTCCTTATTCAGGGCAACTACATAATCAAAGGGGTAGGTAAATAAATAAGAACCACCTATATAAACCTTGGGATTTTTGGCGACGATGCTCTTCCCTGGAATGATAGTAAGTTTCTTAGTTGTTACATTATAGTGGGGATGTTCTTGAGGACACGTAGTTAAACTCGTATTGCGCCACTTTCCTATAGTGGTCTTCTCTTTTATTCTTTTCGCCGATTTTTGGCTAATCCAACCTTTTTGAGCAGCTCTCTCTACTGGAGCAAAATCAAGCTGCTTCCCTCGCACAAAGAGGGTCCCTTGTCCTGCTGGCATTTCGCCCTTTGCACCATCGAGGACACCTTCCTCTGTCTCAAGATGGTAGACAAGACGTTGCCCGGAAAGCTTATTAGCACCATAAAAAATAGTAACACTCTTCCCTGGCAGCGCTTCGGCCAAGGCTTCCTGAGTTGCTACATCGTACTCCATATAGTCAGAATAAATACGGATAATACCGTAGTTAAGGACGGCACTCCCCTTTGCTGTGGCTACAGTGCCCCTTTCGTCATAGGCTACAACCTCTGCTTCCAAGGTCACTTCTTTCGCTTCTTCCGCCCTTAAAGGATTCTGCAAAAAAAGCAACACCATAAATACCATAAAAAAACGGAGGAAAAATTTCTCCCCTATTCTTTCCACGTTAAGGTGGCTCCCTTCTCCACGTAAAAAATCCCTTCTTCTGTAATACGGCCAAATGCCCCTGCAAGGGTCCCTTTATCATGCTCAGCATAGATTCCTTTTGGGAACGTCCATTCAGCATTTGTGCTGTTCCAAATGGCTTCTGGCGCTTTCCAATCTACAGTAAAATCCTGCCCCTTGGTAACCCCTTTTGGCTCATACAAAACACCTCCAGAAGAAGACTCTTCAAAGGTCCCTGAAGGAGCTTTCACATCCCACTGCTTCCCATCAGAGGAAACGCCTTCCATTGTAATCTGTGAAGCCTTAATCTGACCAGATTTACGTTCTGTGCGCTCTGCGTGAATAGCCCAAAGACCTCCAGAAATCTCTTTTTCTACAGAAAGGCTCTCTACTACAATCGCTGGCCCTTCCTTCACCGCTTTTTTTACTGCGTCCGGATCAAGATGAAGGTCTTGCCAAGCCGACCAAAGATAGAACGCAAATAAAAGAGCAACTCCTATAATTAAAAGAGGAATTTTAAACTTACCACTGAACATGCCAGCCATGGTCTTCCTCCACCATTTTTATGGTCACCTTACGTAACGTGCGGACAAATAACATTTTTTGCACTGCTGAAACTCGAGCTCTATTCCCTTCCCACTCTACAACATAACTTTCATTCAATGGCACCCGCATATTTGCCTTCTCTACATCCTCTTGAAAAGCTTTCTGCCCCCACAGCTTTTTCGATGACGGAGAAAGAAAGGTGTACATAGCATCATAGTCCCCACGTTTCCAATAGGACAAAAATCTTTCTAACACTTCCTCGCGACTTTCCTTGTCTGAAGGAGTAGAGGCAGTTGCCTTTTGAGATTCCTCCCTCTCGTCCCCCTTTTCTGGAACAGATATGGGTTTTAACCCTGAGAGATCCACTTTCGCTGTCGGAGGCACGGCAGGAGCTACTGGAGGAAGGGGGACAGGCATTTCGGCCTCGCTCGCTTCAACAAAAGCACTTTCATTTTCCTGCTTTTCTGCCCGCTTTGCTTTCGTTTTTTCACGCTCTAACACTTCTTTTTCTTTGGAGCTTTCTTCTATCGGAGGAAGGTCCAATACAATTTGATCTTTTTTTCTATTGCTCTGTCCTGGAACAGTAGCTACTTCCTGTTGTCTGTCATTAGAAGAAGCTCCTGCAAAATTAAACATCTTTTCATCTTCTATTCCCAGTCCTTTTATCGCTACAGAAAAAGAAGAGGCATTTTGATATGGGAAAAAGACGAGACCCTGTACTACTCCGCTAATGGGTTCATCAAATTTTCTCTCGTAAGATGTGGGCTTCACTCGGCTTCCATCACGTAACACAAGGGAAACATTCTCCGAAAAAGGGCTGAGAGATAAAGAACGAGCACCAAAAGAATAAAAAGTAATTAGGAATGGCTCCGATTCTCCTATACGAAGTTGTTCCATAAATGCTTTTTTATACGCATCTCTTTCTCCAGGAGATAAAGCAGCCCGGGTCGATTCCGCATCGACCCAAGGCTCCACTAACTCTTCAGGATAGTGAACAATCCAAACCAGACAATCTCTTCCCCAATGGGAAACTGTCCACTTTTCCAAAATATCTGTAGCTCGCGCCAAAGGTTCCAGACCCCAGGAAGGAGAGACGAGACAAAACACTCCCCAAAACACCAGGCAAAACAACGTACACCGTCGTTTCATCGCAATGCCGCGAGCCTCCTTTTCTCTAAAGCCTAAAATCAATAATAGCAGAAACGCCAACTCCCTGAACCCGCTTAAATTGTTTAATAGGGTTTTCTGAGTCGATAGGTATGAGTACTTTTACTCGAAGACGGTCTCTGAACGTAACTTCCAATTGAGCCACCGCTTTTGTTTTTTGTATAGCTTCTCCTCGGGGTCCAGCTACCTGAGCTGCCCCAATACGCGTACCTGTACCTAAAGAAACAATAGGAACGACTTTCGTATGTCCCTCTACTTTCGCTCCTTTATTGAACGTAACCTTGTTAATAAAATCATTAAGAGGCCCTGCTACTTGAGTGACCAAGAAACCGCCACCCACCACTCCTACAATATCCCCTAGATTAACAGCCCAAGCAATGCCTCCTAAAGAAAAGACGAGAGCCATCACCAAAACTGCTATTCTTTTTTTTGCTCCTTTCATGAAAAACCACTCCTTCTCTACTCGTTGCAAAAGACTATTCCAAATTTACATGATGATGTTAATTAATAGGTGTTAAAGTATCGTCCGTTGTTTCCGTCGTATCTGTATTTATCGTATCGGCAGAAGTGCTTTTAGCGCCTGTGTTTGGTGCGTTATCACTGCTGGCTTCTGCTGCATTCTCTCCACTTTGAGTTGCACCTGCCCCTCGAAGCATCCCCTGTAAACCAGCAGGAACAGCGTAGGCCGACACCCGAGCAGTCTCTGCTGTCTCTATAAAAAGCTCTGTTCCCGCAGGAATTTCTTTAGCATCTCCACGAACTAGAAAACCACCTGCCAACCCTACAGGACCAAACAGAATGGCACCAATAAAGCTCGTACCAGCAGCTGCTATCTGAGCATTTTCTGCTTTCGCAGCCTTTTTAGACTCCTCGCCTATAGCTACTGGAACGGCTTCCGGTCCCAAAGGCTTTAAAGTATCGACACCTATTTTTATCTCTGCCGGACGCCCAAAACTTCGAGGCTTTGTAACTGACTGGACATGAGCAATAACACGACTTCCTGCCGGAGCTAGAAGAAGGGCCTCTGAAACAAGATCTTCTGCTAACTCTAAATCCACGGGATCACCGGCTTTTACGCCGCTCGGGGTAAGGGTTTTCGTAAACTTTACCTTCATAACCCGCGCTGCTGGTATCTCCGCATCCTGCCATTGAACCTGTTCGGAAAGAATAAGACCTAATATTCTCTCTAACCGCATGGCAACTGGTTTATCTGGGTGAGCTGTCCCTTCGAGCATAGATTCAAGCGAATCGACTCTGCGAGTTACAGGACCATACCCATCAATCCGTTGAGAAACAGCCCATTCAGCAATTCCTAATTTAAAAAGCATGGAAGGTTGACCGGAAGTTCCCTTTTCGATGAAATCCAGAATAGCTGTCTGTCGTTCGGCAATACTTCCAGGGAGCTCTCGTCCGAAAAGATCTTTTTCAATATTGCTTAGACGTTCAATCAAGCCACCAGATTTTTCTCGCCCGTAGAGGATATCTTCAACATGATTGAGCGTCTGCAAAGTAGAAGAACTTTCGTCTTCCTGAGCCCCCAGAGGCATACTCCAAGCCCCAAGAAAGAGCACTGTCAAAACTATAAGCGACGCTGATATCTTCTGCAACTTCCTCATAGTGTTCCCTCCTTTTACACCATTGTCGGTACGCTACTTTTCCACCATATTTACCGCAGCCTGTATAAAACCAACAAAAAGCGGATGTGGTTTTACCGGCCGTGACCGAAACTCTGGATGGAACTGAACTGCGATAAACCACGGATGATCTGATATTTCCACGATCTCTACTAAGTCTTTTTTCTTGTACACTCCCGCTACTTTAAGCCCTGCCTTCTCTACGAGATCGCGATATTCGTTGTTAAACTCGTAGCGATGGCGATGCCTCTCATAAACAACTTCTTCATGGTAAGCTTCAAAAGATTTCGTTCCAGGAACGAGAGCGCAAGGATACGCCCCCAACCTCATAGTTCCACCTAAATCAGCCACATCGCGCTGCTCTTCCATTAAGTGTATAATAAGGTTTTTGCCATCTTCCTGCACTTCCGCCGTATTGGCATCTGAAATGCCACATACATGCCGAGCAAAATCAATCACCGCTACCTGCATACCTAAACAAAGTCCCAAATAAGGTATTTTTTTCTCTCGAGCATAACGAGCTGCTTCTATTTTTCCCTCAAGGCCTCGAGCCCCAAATCCCCCTGGTACCAGGACACCATGGACACCCGCAAGCACTTTTTCAGCTCCCTGTTCCTCTATAGCTTCAGCTTCCACTGAGCGGATACGAATTCGTACTTTGTGATAAACTCCTGCATGGTTCAACGCCTCTACAACGCTCAAATAAGCATCTTTATGGTTTATATATTTTCCAACCATAGCTATCTCTACTTCGCCATCAGGATTGCAAAAACTCTGAACAACTTTTCGCCAGTCTTCAAGATCTGGCTCTACCTCGCTTTTTACAGATAAACGATCCATCACTAATGTATCGAAATGCTGATCGTACAAGCTTAAAGGAACTTTATAAATTGTAGGTTCATCAAGAGCTTCTATTACAGCTTCCTTCGGCACATTGCAGAAGAGGGCTATTTTCTCTTTCATCTCATCACATATAGTATAGTGGGAACGACAGACGATGATATCGGGAAGAATGCCTATTCTCCGTAATTCCTGCACACTATGTTGCGTCGGTTTTGTTTTTAGCTCTCTGGCTGCTTCCAAATAAGGCACAAGGGTTACATGACAATATAGTACATTTTCTCTCCCTACACGCGTAGCCATCTGACGAATAGCCTCAAGGAACGGCTGACCCTCTATGTCTCCTACTGTTCCACCTATCTCTGCTATGACAATATCATTATCGTCAGCAGCTTTGAGAATACGTTCCTGAATCTCATTCGTAATGTGGGGAATAACCTGAACCGTTCCGCCGAGATAACAGCCATGGCGTTCTTTCGATATGACAGTAGAATAGATTTTCCCCGTAGTCACGTTGTTATCAGCGGAAAGAGACTCGTCAATAAAACGCTCATAATGCCCCAGGTCTAAATCTGTTTCAGCTCCGTCATTTGTCACAAAAACTTCCCCATGCTGAAAGGGATTCATTGTTCCCGCATCCACATTCAGATAAGGGTCTAGCTTGATAATTGAGACTCTAAAACCTCTTTTCTTGAGAAGCACACCCAGCGACGCTGCTGTAATGCCTTTCCCAAGAGAAGAAACTACTCCGCCCGTAACAAAAATAAACTTTGTCATGGATTGATCCTCCATCCAGGAATAGAAATATCAAAAAAGATGGACCAGGGCCTCAAAAAACTCCCTGGTCCAGTTTAACGAAATAATACTCCCATGTCATGGGGCCATACGCCTATCGAAGAACCTTCAAAGGGTTTATAGGCCTATTGTTCATACGTACTTCGAAGTGGAGATGCGGACCTGTAGCTCTCCCTGTAGCACCTACATAAGCTATAACCTGCCCCTGGGATATTTTTTGCCCATTACGTACAGCCAATTTAGAACAATGTGCATATAAAGTCGAATACCCGCCTCCATGGCTCAATACCACAACCCGCCCATATCCACCCATCCAGCCGGAATAAACTACATGTCCCTCTTTGGCCGCCCGAATACGGTATCCACGGGAAGCTTTAATATCGATACCAGTATGGAAACTTTTCCTTCTCGTCACTGGATGCCGACGCCAACCAAAAGGGCTATTAATGCGACCAACTACAGGCCAGCGGAAAGAGCGAGAGTATGTTGCGCCACCAGATTTAGAAGAAGATTTACTTCCTCCGTTATCAGCGTTAAGAACTGAAACTTCAGGACGGGCTTCCGGAAGGAATATTTCCTCCCCTGCCTTCAAACTGTTTAAATCCATATTCCCATTAACTTCTAAAGTTTTCTCTTTCGATATTTGAAATTTTTTAACAATACCGCCAAGAGTATCGCCTTTTTTCACCGTATAGAAAATACCATCCTGATTAGGGATACGAAGTTCTATTCCAGGTTTTAAAACATTAGGGTCTTTCAAATCATTGCTTCCGAAAAGAGTATCAATTTCGAGACTGAAGGTGTTTGAAATAGACCAAAGGCTATCGCCATTCGCTACTTTATACTTTGTAACATCAAGAGGTTTCACTTTCTCTCGTTTGGCAGCTACTCTAGCCTTTCGAGTTCGTACTTCCTCCAAGACAACATCTACGGCTTCACTGGAAACAGGAATAAGAAGCTGCTGATTTAATGTCAATTTATTAGGATTTTTTAACTCATTAGCACGGGCTATCTCGTCAGCCGACACATTATAACGGCTGGCGATATCTCCGAGAGTTTCTCCTGATTTTACTGTATATTCTTCCCATTGGGGCTTTACTTCAGAAAGAAGAGTGGATTCCGAGTCTCCTTCTTCTCCAGACTCACTTTGGTCCTGCCCAGAAGAGTCAGTTTCTGCAACATCTGTACTCTCCCCTTCGCCTGCCATAAGCACAAT
>NZ_DHFC01000018.1:420939-421600 GCF_002400205.1 Aminobacterium sp. UBA4834
TCTCCTCCCCCCCCCCCCTGCCATAAGCACTGGCTCTTCTGAATAAGCCGACTCATCAGCAGAAAGAGGTCCGATGCCGCCCTCCTCTTCACTCGCAGCTTCTGGTTCGCTTGCTACCGCTCCTGACATATCGATAACTACAAAACCCGCCGGCACGTGGGTATCTTCTTCATTTTTATCATCGCTATCGTTCTGCTGAAGATTTCCCCAGGCTACCCCTGCGGAACGGTTACTCGCACAAACAGTGAGAAAAACAGCTGTACTGAACATGAGCAGCATAACGATCATAAAACCCATGCGGCCCGATTTAGAATGATTTCCTTTACCTGGAGAATCGTTCATCATCGTCCCCCCTTAACACTCCCAATACTTTATACTACGCCATCTTAATGGTCAACAGGAAATCTTTATTTGTCTGGCTTTTTTTCAGCTTGTCGATAATGAGAGATAAAGCCCCAGCTTCATCAACGTTTACCATCCGACGGCGCAAGAGCCATACTCGGCTCAAGTCATCTTCTGGCATCAGGAGTTCTTCTCGGCGTGTTCCAGATTTCGTAATATCCACCGCCGGGAAAATTCGCTGTTCTGCCAGCTTACGGGAGAGATGAAGTTCCATGTTTCCAGTTCCTTTAAACTCTTCATAAATAACATCATCCATACG
>NZ_DHFC01000018.1:421645-458912 GCF_002400205.1 Aminobacterium sp. UBA4834
GGAAGCCGTATGGATGATGTTATTGATGAAGTTCCATGTTTTCAGTTCCTTTAAACTCTTCATAAATAACATCATCCATACGGCTTCCTGTATCTATCAGTGCCGTTCCCACTATGGTAAGACTTCCTCCTTCCTCTATATTCCGAGCCGCACCAAAAAATCGCTTCGGGAAATAGAGAGCTGCTGGATCCATACCACCAGAAAGCGTCCTCCCAGATGGGGGAACAACAAGGTTTGAAGCTCGTGCCAAACGTGTAATAGAATCAAGGAGTAACACTACATCTTTTCCAGTCTCTACCAAACGTTTTGCTTTTTCTAAGGTCAAATTGGCCACTCGCAAATGTTCTTCTGCCGGTCTGTCAAATGTAGAGGCAATAATTTCTCCGTCTACAGACCGAGCCATATCTGTTACCTCTTCAGGACGTTCGTCTATAAGAAGAACCATGAGGATAATATCAGGATGATTGACAGTAACTGCATTCGCTATTTTTTTGAGTACTGTAGTTTTTCCTGCTTTAGGTGGAGAAACCAAGAGAGCCCGCTGACCTTTGCCAATAGGGGCAAAAAGATCAATAAGCCGTGTGGATATTTCATTTTGATCTGTTTCCAGCGTTAATTTGGAGTTCGGGAAGATAGGCGTTAAAGCGCCAAAATGTGGTCTTTTTCTTGCAGCTTCCGGATCGGCAAAATTCACCATTTCCACTCGTAACAACGCTTCATAATGCTCCTGATCTTTAGGGGGACGAACCATTCCCCAGATTACATCGCCATTTCTCAAGCCAAAGCGACGGATCTGCGAAGCCGAAACATAGATATCATGATCGCTTGGCAGCAGCCCTTTCGGACGAAGAAACCCGTACCCCTCATTCAGAGTCTCAAGGGTCCCACCACCGAACCGATAGTTAAGCTGTTGAGCCTGAGTGCTTAAAATAGCGATGATGAGGTCGTCTTTACGGAGAGCGGAAAAACCTGTAACACCCATGTCTTTAGCAATTCGACGAAGCTCCGTAATTACTTGAGAAGCCAGTTTAGCGTAGGTGTAGCGAGGTTTAGGAACACTTCTTACCTCCACTTCTGTCTCGTTCATCTCGGCCTCTTCCTCTGGTTCATTTTCTGGCTCCTGGGCGCTATTTCCCGACACTGCGTCCACAACCCCATTATCTATAAACTGATTATCTGTCATGGCTTTTGCGATACCCCTCCCAATCAGAAATAAATTGCCGCAACCCCTTCTCTGTCAATGGATGCAGGAAGAGTTGCGTCAAAACTTTAAATGGTACTGTCGCTATATGGGCTCCAGCCAAAGCAACTGCCGTCACATGGGCTGGATGGCGAATACTCGCCGCAATAATTTGTGTATTGATACCCTGCACCTGGAAAATATCCGCTATATCTTGAACAAGGCCAGCCCCATCTTCACCTATATCATCAAGGCGTCCTACAAATGGGCTGACATATGAAGCCCCGGCATTTGCAGCCAAAAGAGCTTGCTGTGGAGAAAACACAAGAGTTACATTCGTAGGAATCTTTTCTTGTGAAAGGACCTTCACCGCACCCATACCTTCTGGCGTCATAGGGATCTTCACCACTATGTTGGGGGAGAGAGAGGCAAGAGACCGACCTTCTGAAATCATGCCTTCCGTATCAAGAGCTATAACCTCTGCACTAACAGGACCATCAACTATACCAGTAATAAGCTGAATAAGATGGTGGAAGTCTGAAGCCCCTTCCTTTGCCACTAGAGATGGGTTTGTTGTCACACCGGAAATCACACCCCAAGAAGCAGCCTGTTTCAGCTCATCAAGATTGGCTGTATCCAAAAAAAACCGCAAGTATATCCCCTCTTTACATTATTATTCATTATTTATAGTTTTGACTCAGTATCGGAAATTTCAAAAGCAAGGCTGGAATAGACGGTTCCATCATAACAAACTTGCACATTATACATTCCCATAGGCAAAGGGGACCCATCTTCCCGAAGAAGGCAAAAGACCTTCACTCCCCTCCCTGGAGAAAGCAAGAGAACCTCGGAGTATATAAGATGGTCACCATAATACCACTTAATGCGTATATTGCTTCTTTTGCTATCCAAAGAGTAGTCAAAAGACAGGCACAGCTGGCGAACTCCAAAAACAAACTGGGAACCAGTATGGAGAGGTCGCATTTTCTCGTCCACTTCATCGCATAAAACTACGTTTTCAAGCTGGAAGGAAGAGTCTGCCGTTCGTCGATTATGTTTTACGGCCCAAAAAGATAAGCCGAGAAGAAGTACTATACAAGAAGCAACCAATAGGAGGAATAATCTCCCATTCCTAGACATTATAACCATCGCCCCTCAATTATGACAAGCTCAGAACGGAAAAAACCTTTTCAGGTCCAGAAAAGCCAAATAGATTATACAACTGGTTCTACAACCAGCAACATGCCTCATATAAAATATAATCAAAGATTCCAGATGGGACGGAGTTGATTTCGTTATGAAAAAAAGCTCTCTGGCTTTCAGTATCTCTTTCGGAGCCATTATGGCTGCGTGTGTCACTATTGCAACGTTACTAAGTATTCCAATGCCTGGATTTCGGATCTATTTTAACATGGGAGAAGGAGCTATTTATACCATTGCGCTCCTGTTTGGCCCACGATATGGAGCTCTTTGCGGGGGGATAGGGGCTTCTCTAGCTGATCTTATTTTAGGCTACCCCCTCTGGGCTCCATTTACTCTTATCATCAAAGGATTAGAAGGATATGCAACCGGTAAGCTCCGAAAGAAAAATCGTCTCCTTGCTGTTATAGGAGGAGCCATTATTATGGTTATTGGATACACAAGCATGGCTACCATACTCTATGGCATCCAAGCCGCTCCTATAGAATTTGGGACAGACCTGGCACAAACCGGAATAGGTGCTGCCGCAGCTTCCATATTGACTCCTATTATAGAAAAACGCCTGAAGCCTTTTTTTCTGTCGAATTAAAAGCCTTTTTCCATAAAAGGAATAAGTCTTGAACCACATGTTGATGCATGGAAAGAGGGAACCCGTCCACAGAAAGTCCTCTTTTCTTCGTCACGCCATCTACAGCTCCTGCTTTGAAAAGAGCGTGTGCGATACACTCTTCCTCTTCAGGCGAGTGCCCAAGCCATCGCCCCTCCATAAAAGAAAGCAACGTTGCTAATCCGTATCCTCCCCAATTCGATACATCTACAGGGAGAGCCATATCCGCTTCTGTTATAGAAAGAGCATTTTTAAAATCTGGAAGTATATGACATAAAGAAGGGAAGAAATATCCCATACCTGCTTCGTTCCCACCATCGCCTACTGCCAAAACCGGAATTGATTTCTTATGGGCAAGGGCAATAGCATCATCAAGGGGGGCCGTCCATGGCGAAACATCTTCCATGCGCATATTACAATAACCGCCACTAGAATTCTTTCCCAATCGCTCTATATAAATGAGAAGATCAAAAGGAGCGAGAGATAGAAGCTCTTCTCCAGTGGACGCCCCTTTGACAGGCGCCCCTTGCAGACGTGCAGAGGCTTCACAAAGCACTGGCATACATAAAGGATCAGTAACCAAGGAAACACGCCGCCCTGCACGGGACAGAGCGCGCCCCAACACAACAGCCCCTCCTGGCCCATCCGTTTCAGGGGCTCCAGCCTCCGGCACATAAAAACCGGTTATAACAGCAACAGAAGAAGTTCGTTCCAGCATCTTCATAGCATGCTGCCACAAAGAAGGGGTACAAAGCAAAGAGGCTCCGCGTCCCCCTCTATTCGTGCTCACTAAAGCACAAATATCCTGAAAAAAAGTCATCATATGCTCAACTTCTCTACAAGTTCCAGTTTTTCTGGACTGAGTCTTTTCTTTGTCTGCCATGACTCTACCAAAGGAGTGAGGGCCATTTGATGTGCTATGGTCCCTACCATAACACCATGTTTCCCTTCTATAAGAGATTCTACAGCGAACGCTCCCATCCGAGATGCTAAAACAGCATCGAAAGAAGTGGGGCTGCCGCCTCTCTGGATATATCCCAAAACCGTTACACGAGCATCATACCCCGCCGTATCCTGTAGTTGAGCCCGAAGGGCCGATGCAGACATGGCACCTTCAGCTACAATAATGAGTGAGTGGGTTTTGCCCCTCGCTCTTGTATCGTGAAGCTTATCACATAATTTACCTAAACTAAAGGGAAGTTCTGGAACCACTAGATATTCAGCCCCGCTAGCCACTGCCACTTCGAGGGCGATAAAACCTGCTTCTCTTCCCATGACTTCCACTATAAAAAGCCGATCGTGGCTACTCGCCGTATCACGAAGTTTCTTTACCGCTTCAAGAGCAGTGTTAACTGCTGTATCAAAGCCGATAGTTTCATCTGTACCAGCTACATCATTATCAATAGTTCCTGGAATGCCAATCACAGGGAATCCCTTCTCGTACAACTTTTGAGCTCCACGAAAAGAACCATCCCCTCCAATGATGGCAAGCCCATCAATTCCAGCATTTTTAAGTTGAAAAAAAGCGCGATTGACGCCTTCCTCTGTTTTAAAACGCTCGCTTCGGGCTGTTTTCAAAATAGTTCCGCCTCTATGGATAATACCACCTACCGATGACCGGGTTAGTGGCACAAATTCTCCATCAATAAGCCCTTCAAAGCCTTTCATCACACCTACAGCCTCAAGACGACGATAGATGGAGGTACGCACAACAGCTCGAATAGCGGCATTCATACCAGGGGCATCTCCTCCGCTCGTTAAAACAGCAACCCGTTTCACGTAGTACCGCCCTCCTTTAACAAAAGAGGACGGCACAAAACATGCCGTCCTCTTATCTTCTTCATCATTATTGACGCTGCAACTCGTCTACACGTTTCTGAATCTCTTGCAGTTCTGCATTAACCTTATCAAGTTCGCCCTCAAGATTCTTCTTCTCCTCGTTGAGTTTATCAAGGCGTTTGATCAAACGATCTAGTTCAAGACGGGCGGCAGCTTTACCTGCGTAGAGCTTCTCTGGGTGGTCATCGGCTACATCCCAGATATATTCAATAGACTTACCCATAGTTACCGGACTAATGCCTCCATTTATCGTAAAGCGTACAGACTTTACTCCCTCAAGAATAGGCTTCCCTTTTTCATCATACCGAGGGAAGTACACAAACCCTTCACGCTTACCCTGCAACTTAAAGTTAAAACGCTTGTCGTAATCAACAGGCTGTAGTTTTTTCTTTCCTACCCACAAAGTAAGTTGATCATTAAAAGGCGCCATGTGCAAAGATGGGCCACGATTATCGAAAGCGATAAAAATAGGAATGTACTCGCTCAAATTCAGTGTCTTCAAAAGTTCATACTTATACTGCTCAGACTCGTCAGCTGTCCACAAATTCTTTTGCGCCTCGCTCTGCACTAAGGCCTCTACATATTCAGAGGCATAATAAGACGCCGTCACCCACAGTTCACTGCCTATGTCGTTTTCGTAATGATTGGTCTTCGACCAACGACTCAATATTTTCTCGTCTGCCAAGCCGGGGAAAGCAGATCCCAGCAGGAATAACACGGTACAAGCTCCTATAAGGAATCGTCTCAGCTTCACGCACTGTCCCTCCTCAAGTTCAACACAAACTGGGAGTATTATACACTGCAATAGCCTATGAAAAAAGGGGAACCCAATTTGGGTTCCCCTTTTAGCTACTTAATTAACAACTCAACCAGCTTAGAATACCACGTGGGTACGGAAGCGAACTACGTTATCGTCAACGCCTTTTACAGCCTGGCTGTTCTCGATCTTATCATAGAGCAACTCGAAAGAAAGAGCTGGGGTGTAATAGTACTTCACACCAACAGTCCAGTTAGTGGTGTCGTCAATAAGGGCACCTGTTCCACGAGCGCTTCCACTCAAATAGCGCTGGAAAGTGCTCCACTTGTCGCTCCACTTCTGGTTCAACTTCACGAACAGAACGTTATCATACTGATTTCCAAGATCCGTTCCGGTTACTGTACCATAGAGATCCCAAGGACCATCGGTAAGAGCTGTGAAGTTCTCGTCGAAGTCTAAGTACTCAACCCAAACAGAGGTAAAGCCAAGAGCTTCCTGCTTGACATCAAGGATAGCCTGCCATGCTGCCGGCTTATCTTCACCAGTTGTTACATTCAAACCAAGATCCTCTTTGTAGTAAGCACCTCTGACTGCCCAATTATCGCTAAAGTTCACGCCAAGAGCCGCCCACCATACGTTAGCATCATCTTCCAGATCGCCACCAGCAACATCAAGATCTCTCTGGATATAGTTTCCAGACACCCAGAACTTCTCGTTGAAGTTAAACTTTACACGAGCACCATACTCAAAAACTTCATCGACATCAGCGTCTTCTCTTGAAGCGTAAGCTGCAAACTCACCCATGCTGAAGGGTCTTGCAAAGTAGAAACCTTTATGAGCTCTATCGGTGAAAAGAGCATCATTATCAGTATAGAGACCGTCTTCATCCTGCCAGTCCATGGTCCAAAGTCCAGCCTTCATGGCAAAGTCCCAAGGAAGGGCAACATCGATCCAGTAGTAATCCCAACGAACATCGTTACGAAGAGTCCCATTGCCGTTACCCTGTCCCAGACGAGCCGTGAAGGTTACTTTGTCGTCAACCTTCTTGCGCATCCAAATACGGTAACGATTCAGGTTAAAATCGGTATCTCCATTATTCGTGTAAAGCCCGTTCTCTTCATCGGCGAACTTAGCATCGAAACGGAACTCGCCCCAGAATTTCCAGCCGCCAAGGTTCTCTTCAAGAACGGCTACTCTGCTGTCAAGTTTGTCAACCTTCACGCCAAGAGCGTCAAGCTCGTCTTTGAACTCAACAACGAGTTTCTTCAGCATCTCAACATCCTGCTTGCTGGCTTTATTCATGTCAACAACAGCCAGTGCGCGGGCAACGAGAGAAGCCATTTCATAACGGGTCATGGGCTGGTTCCCTTTGTAGGAGCCATCAGGATAGCCGGAAACTACACCACGAGAAGCAAGCTGGCCTACTGCATCATAGGCCCAATGGTTCATAGGTACATCCATAAACGGATTGGCAGCAAATGCTGGTGCGGCAAACGCAACCAGAACTGCTACTGCAACAAGTGCAAGAATCTTTTTCATATTTGTGCAACCCCCTTGGTTGTCTTTTTTGTATTTGCGGGATCACACATTCTTTTTGAAGACCTTAGAGAAGTATCCTCGTTTCCTTCTTTTGTCTTCGCAACAGAACTGTGTTTTCTCCGCCCTCAACATCCGCTCCCTCTTTATGGCCGGGGGTTGTCGGCACCTCCTTTCCTGCCTTCAGAGATACTTACGGATGAATGAAGCAATATAATGAACCAAGTTAAATTATCAAAGAACTCAGTAATTTCGCTGGTTATACTACCGTGAAAGTTACTTTATGAAAATAGGACTTCTGTATCATTTCACATAATCCTTCATGCTAACTATGCCTATTAAAGTCCAATATAGTATAGCACCTTTAAAACGGAATGAAAACATGTCGCCAGCCAAACTGTAAATAAGTTGACTTGTTATAGAGGCAAAAATAGCATAATAAATGTATTTACCTTTCTCGTTGCAATTCCCTTTCTGAAAAGCAAGCCAGGCTCCCCGGAGGTGTATGGCAATAACGAGAAGCAATGTAGGAATACCTCCAAAAATAGCAATGTTAAGATACATGCTATGTGCGTCATCCCGATATACGCTCAGTTTTGTTATTTCAGGATTCCACCAGGAAGCATTTACCTGAGCAAAGGCCTGAGAGAAATCACCCCATCCCCACCCTATAAGAGGTTTTTCTTTTATTAGATTCCATGCACCTTTCCAAATATAAATTCGATGAGTAGAAAAGTTATCTATGTCATTTATAGAAAGGATTTGTTGTACTTCTCGCTGAAAATAGGAAGCAAAGGCCACTCCTTTTTCTGGAAGCCATATTGTTAAGACTAAAAACGTTACGACACTACAGGCAAGAAAGGATAAAACAAGAATTTTGATCTCTTTCGAAGATATTCGACTTACCCAAAGTTGCAGAAGAAGGGCAATGCCCCCCGCTATCCATGCTGCTGAGCTAAAACTGACAATAAGAGCAAGAATACTCCCCCAAAAGAGCAGGGCATACCCCCAAGCGAGAAGTCTATTCTCGCTCTCGAAGAAAAGAGCTAAAACAAAGGGTACAATAATACATGCATAAATACCAATCGTATTGATATTAGAAAAAAGCTCTCGCGTGAGAAGAAGCAACTCTCCCCCAATGAGGTGGACAAGAGATAAGGCTATACCTAACGTCCATACATGTTTCCATCGCCTCAAAGCACCTTGCTCTTGAAAAACATAAGCGGCAAGCCATATGGCAAAAGAAAACTCTAATGCTAAAGAGATCCCTTTCCCCCATGAATAAAGATCATGTTTGAATAACGAAGTGGAAACCACAGCCCAAGAAAGGAAAAGCAAGAGAGCCCTCGATATAAAAGGGTCAAGAACGCCTCTGAAAGATTTACCCTTTCGTAAATCCATCCCCAATCCTACGAAAGCAAAAAGCCAACCTAAATAACGTAAAACAGGCCCCCAAGGAGCCATGAAAATAGCAAACAAAAAACCAAATTCAGCCCAAAATATTTGACGCTTCATCTTTATATAAAGCCCCTTTATTCGTGATATGAGAGCACCTGAATGGCAGCGTTAAAGACTATCTCTTGTCTTGTGACCATCACGCCAGCAAAGAAAGCGTTGCATTCAATACTTTTTGTGGAGTAATGGTCTCCATACATGGGAATGAGCATCTCCAGTTTTGACACCCCACATGCGTACATTCAGCTAATAAAGCTACTATATTTTTATAGCCAGCCTCATGAGGCTCAGTGGGGCCAAATAAACCAATAAGGGGAACCCCCAGCTCCTCAGCAAAATGAGAAGGCCCCGTATCACCACCGATTACAAGAGACGCTCGCGCTATCATAGCACCCATTTCCAAGAAAGATAACTGGCCTGTTGCATTGCAGACTTTGTTGTTTCGGGTTTCATGACATAACTGTTCAGATAATCTTTCTTCTGTTGTGCCATGCCCTATAATGCAGATATTCGCGTCGTACCCAGCAAGCATATCCAAGAAACGCACCCAATGGCCGATCGGCCAGCACTTTTCAGGTTTGCTCGCTCCAACAACACAAACGATAAGGGGAGCTTTATCAAATTTGAATTGCTTTCTTATGGTTTCTTTCAATTCATCGGGAATAAAGATATGCGGGCCCTTTTCTCTATGAACATCTATGTTCAGGAAACTCCATGGATCATAGGTAAAATAATTATGAAAAAAAGGGATTCGAGCGTGCCAGCCAATGCACACAGGAGCGCGAGAAAACAGTGTCATGAGTAACGAACGGTCTGTTCCCTTTAAGTCAAGAACTACATCGAAATGCCTCTTCCTTATGTTATTGAGAAGTTTTAAAAAACCTCGGTTCCCTAAAGAACGATCCCAGGAGAGAACATCGTTTACAAAAGGTTGAACTTCCACAAGTTGTTTATAAGGAGAACATGATAACCATGTAACAGAGAGGTCCGGATAACATTTTTTAAGCGCTTTAACACCGGCCATTTTTTGCACAATATCGCCAAAAGCACTATAAGCTATTACAAGGACACGTCCACGAAGAGGTGGTAACTCTTTAATAGCCATGGAATTCCTCCAGTACTCCTCTGCAGGCCTCAAAAACTTTATCTACACTAAGAGCCGCGAGACAACTTCCCACTCCCCGGGTACAATTTTTTCCTTGTAGACACGGTGCGCATGGTACCGGAGGGATGACTGCGCGGTGTACTGTTCCCCACGGCCCATTGATTTGTGGCAGGGACGGGCCATAGATACCGACAACTGGAGTAGAGAGAGCAGCAGCCATGTGTAGAGGGCCAGTATCATTCGACACAACCAAATCTGCTGCTGCAAGCCACGCAGCCAGAGTAGGAAGGGAAAGACGTCCTGAAAGATCAAGCCCTGCGTCTTTTAGTTTTGAAAGAACTCTAGCAGCAAGTTCTTGTTCATAATCGCTATATCCAATGACACCGATCAGCGCACCATATTTTTTCGCCAAGAGACATGCAAGTTCGCCATAAGATTCTACAGGCCAACGTTTGCTAGAATCTGCTCCAGGGTTCAATATAAAAAAAGGTCTCCCTTTTCGAAGAGGGCTCAACTTTTTTTCTACTTCATACTTATTCTGAGGGGATATATAAAGCCTCATATTACGATTCCATATTGGTACTCCCATGGACGATAAAAAATAAAGCCATTTTTCTACTTCATGAATCCTCTTGGGGAAGAAAATTTCTTTCACCGCTAGCAAAGGAGCGTAGAGAGCCCCGCTAACTATGGGCATTAAGGTTTCTCGTAAATCCAGTACGAGATCAAATTGACCTTCTCTCATTTTCTTTATAGCCTTTAAACGCCCAGATATCCCGGAAAAGACTTTCTTACGGTCGTAAAGATCAACATTATCCCACATAGGATCATCCACGAACATGTCGATAACACGTGGAGGAGCCCAAAGCGTGAAATGAGCATCAGGCAATAAACAGCGCAAATTTCTAAGAGCCGCCGTTGCAAAGAGCATATCTCCAATACAAGAAAGGCCTATAACAAGCACTCGAGAAACACGAGATTTTTCTATATTCATATTATTCCTCTGATGATGTTGAAAATAAAAACTTCTATATTCCATTATGTATTTGGATTTAAGCGTTGAGATTCGTCTTTAAGTAACATCTCAAACATTGAGCAACCACAACACATTAGGTAGGCATATGATACGAAGTGGGGGAAACAAGAATTTCCCAATATTTCTCTATTTCCCTAGCTCCGTTTTGTTCTGTACTAAAAATCTATATAAATCCTCGTGCTGACACGCTATGGGTTCCACCCGAAAACGGGCTGCACTTTGAGAGGCACGAAGACCAACCTCGGTGAGATCAGCTTGATCTAAAGCAAAAGAAAGGGCACGACACAAACCATCAACATCACCTGGCTTTACGAGCCAGCCATTTGAACCTTCTTCTAAAATATCAAGGGTTCCACCAATATTTGTAGCAATAGCAGGGAGTCCAGACGCCATGGCTTCCAACAACATGAGACTAAAACCTTCTGGACCACCTGAAGGCTGGACAAAAATATCCGATGCCCAAAGATGCGGGCGAATATCTGAGGCGAATCCCCAAAACGTGGTTCGGTCTTGAAGACAATATTCTTCCACAAGCCTTTCAAGATGTTTTCTTTCTGATCCGTCTCCTACAAGCCAAAGAACCCAATTTTTACTAGATTCAATTTTTGCTGCCGCTTTTATAAGAACGTCAAAAGCTTTCCACTTTACAAAACGCCCCGCACCTAGAACTACTATCTGGCCTTCTTCAATCCCTGCTTTTTCGCGAAGCTCTAACCTCTTCTCTTCATTTCTTATGTAACGCTCAAAGAGTACAGGGTTATGAATAGTAGAGACTTTTTTCTCAGGAATTCCCTGGTCTATCATGTGCTTTGAAACCGCCCGTGAACACCCAACGAGGTGCGTAACATGGGTATAATATTTTGTTTTAGGGTACTTATCGAGAGTCGCCACTACAGGAATACCCAATTTATATCCCCAATAACCGCCAAGAGCCGCTGCCGAGGAAAGGCGGGTATGAATCAGATCAGGTTTTACGCTCTTTACAGTCTTCCCCACTTCCAAGCAAAGAGCCGGAGCCCACGGGAAGGGGGCTTTACAGGTTCGTACCTCAAAATTATGCTCCCGAGCTATAGAGGCTAATGTTCCATACTCCGGACACATAACTACATTACATATTCCCTTTGTTCGCAGAGCATCAAGGAGTTGCATCCAGGGCTGGACCCATGCTAAATTTCCCTCATTTACGTAGTGAAGAACTTTCAATAAATGTCTCCCCCTCACACTGTATATGTCATCAATGCCTTCCTATAAATAGTCTCAACTGTATCAGTCATTTGGTCGAGAGTTGGAATGATGTCAGGGTCAAATTTACAAATTGTTTTTTTTGTATTGATGAAAAACTGCAAAGCATTACTCCAAGCATGAAGATTGCCTGGCGGTAACAACCCTTCATCAGATTTTGCAAGCTCCCGAACCGGCAATATATTTGATGCTATAACTGGAACTTTCATCTGGATAGCCCTGGCCAGAGTAAGGGGCATCCCCTCCCCATACGATGGGAAAAGGAGGCATGAGCAACGCTGCATCCAATAATCGGGATCGTCACGGAAACCATAAAAAGTCACGCGATCTTCCAGATCAAGATCTTTTACACGGTTTTTAAGCTCTTCCATAATAGGTCCGTCACCTAATACATCTAAAGACCAGGAACCTTGCAAACGAGGCAGTACTTCAATTATATCTTGAATTCCTTTTACCTTGGAAAGACGTCCCACGAAAAGGAAACGTGTTGTAACATCTTCGGAGTCCGGCCCCTTCCAATAAAAAGGAGGTTCGGTTAATCCATTGTGTATAACTTGAGTATTTCCAGAAAAACAAGATACCATGCCATCTTCTACAGCATGACTAACGCATATGACTTTAAACGCTTTGCGATAGGGGTAATAGATCCACGGAGATTTATTCCCGAAGAGAACATGGCCTGTCACTATGTACGGTATATTGGCTTTTTTTGAAGCCCACATGGCTATCCACGCAGGGACTCTGGAATGTGCATGGAGAATATTCCATCCCTCTAGTTTCGCTCGATCGGCTATTTTTTGAGCACAAGACCATGCGGTTAAGGGGTTCTTTTTATGGACAGGGAGAATCCATTGCTTCACTTGAGAGTGAAATAGGGAGGTCATTTTCCCTCCTGCCGAAATAATTAACACTTCGTGGCCACGCTCTACTAGCTTTTCAGTCATCCAGAGTAGATGGCGTTCCACGCCCCCTTCCTGAAGTTCTGGGACTAGTTCAATGATTTTCATTCTTTCCACCTCTCTATAATCCACAAAGCGGCACGTCGAGCTTCGTTAAAATCAGTAACAGAGCTCTGATAATCACCATCAAGCTCATCAAGACAATGTGCGGAATACTCTACTAAACACCTTTTTTCTTTCAATGCATCAAAGAGGGTATTGAAACGTGAAATACCCCACGAATAAAAAGGTTTCATACATGTTTGAAGCACCTTTTTTATTCCCTGTCGATGCTCCACTCGCATTAATATAACACGATGCCCTGCCGTTACAGCCTCTGAAACCATGGAGACAGAATCTTCCGTACAAAATACCCTATTGCAGAGCCCCATCATGCCAGGAACAGGATTCATAGGATCTTGGGACGCAAGAAGAAGCATTTTTACCTGAGGGCTTTCTCCCGCCACTTCAATAAGAGCCTGCTCCGCTTCTGCTGATGTTCGTCGTGACGTAGTAATGTAAAGATCTATATTTTTTTCTTGAGCTGCCCTGATAATAGGTGAAATATTTTTGTGCATCCATATGGAGCTTATACAATAATTAGCATCATCGCCACCAATAAGAAGAGCCCAACGACGATGAGATTCTGGAGGATATATGGAAGACAGTTCTTTCGACGCTTCACATAATTTTTCCGGAAAGATCGAGTTAGGGGCACCAAGAGTCGACAAAACGTTTGCTTCTCCTTTCGGCTTATCATGAAGAGGCACTACTGCAAAATCAAAAGGATCCGTACCTATGAAGGACGGAGTCATAAGGGCACAGCTTTTTGACCCCAAATATTTAGAAAGAGCTACGTTAAAAGCCGCTGCACCGCTTCCTGCCGAAATAAAAAGAACGCGTCTCGAATCAACTTTATTTTTTTGAAGATGGAGCTGACATTCTCCCACGAGGGAATGCCCCCCCGATTTTGCAAACCAACAATGCAGCTCTTCTTTGTTCATAGAAGGAAGGCGTCGTCCTTGCAATTTCAAAAGGTAAAATTTCATAAATCCTGAGATTTTAGGGACTTGAAATTCAACAATCTCCGCACCTGTATATTTGGCAAGCCACCCGGCAATCCCTCGGCTTTGAAAAAGATGGCCGCGAATTCCGTCACTGAGGATAATGACCATCTCAGGGGATTGAGACATATACGTTCCTCCTTACAGAGTTATTTTACCCATAATGCGACGAACAGCCTCTAGATCCTCTGGTGTGTCCACGCTCGGACCGCGATGCGTTACTTTCGTCTCTAGTACCTTCATACTGTAGCCATTCTCCAGAATTTTAAGCTGTTCAAGAGACTCTACAGTAGAGAGGGGGGTATTCTCAAGCTCTACATATTTCATGAGAAAATCTTTTCTGTAGCCATATATTCCAATATGCTCATACACAGGAAGAGATGCTTGAACTCTGAAATAAGGAATAGGTGACCGGCTAAAATACAAGGCAAAACCCCTTCTATCCCGTACAACCTTCACCACATTCGGATCAGAGAGAGCCTGCTCGTCTGTAATAGGTGCACACAGGGTGGCAGATACTACCGTTTCATCTTCCATAAGAGCTCCGGCCACCTCATCAATCATCTGAGGGTCAAGCAAGGGCTCATCTCCCTGAATGTTGATCACGAGATCTACATTCATATTTCTAGCCACTTCCGCCACTCGGCTTGTCCCGTTAGGGTGATCCGCTCCAGTAAGTACTGCATTGCCGTTAAAGGCCTGTACAGCCTCCACAATTCTCTCATCATCAGTAGCCACAATAAGAGCACCTATAAGCGATGCGCGGGAAGCCTGCTCATAAACATGCTGAATCAAAGGTTTTCCACAAATATCAGCGAGAGGTTTCCCTGGCAAACGGGTTGAACCGTAACGTGCTGGAATCACTCCAAGAATATTCATGGTTATAGTCGATACTCCTTTGCTTTCTGGAGAAGCTTTCCCCTATTGAGGAACTTCACTTCATTCACAATCCACTCGCGCATGGCTTTCCCTTCCTCTGTCTCCTGAGAATAGCTCATGAAATCGAGGGATATATTGAGAGCCTCGGCAACTCGCCACGCCATAAGAGGCCATACTTGCCCTATATCACCGATAATGGGAATGCTCCCTTCATGTCGGGCAAAAGCAGACATTTCCATACGGAAAGGAATTCTTGATATTTTAGTTTTAGGAAGCCCCTTATTGATGGCCTCCTGAATCATGGCACTTTGTTTCTGCAGATCCTGAGCTTTTCTCAAGTTTTCGTCGAGGTCAATCCGGATCAATGTCTTATCTCGAAGGCTATAGGTTTGAAGGCCTTTCCACCACGACCAAATGCCGTGACCTGTATAACATTCAAAGGGGCCGTCATGAATTTCCTGGGTCAGGGCTACTGCCGACTCTATAATGATATCGGCATCTCCCAACATATGAGCGATACGCATGGAACGCTCGCAGATAGAAATGCTGTCTCCAATAGCCATCCCGACATGGCCACTTCCAATCATCTGAGGGATACTTACAAGTACTGGAAGTCCTTTTTCCGCTCCAATACCGATCATGGTGTGATGATCGGCCCCCCACCCAGCTACAACTTCAAAGGGGAGACCGTACGCTCGGCATATGGTTAAAATTTCTCCCGCTATCGTTTCATTTCGAAGCCCCATCGGATATGCCATATTACCAGCAGCTTTAAGAACTATATGGCCGTCAACTTTATTCCCCTGTTCAAGGAGCTGTTCATCAAGCACCATTTCTTGACGAATTTGTTGTAGCGCATCGGCCGTAAGCTGCGTGAATTCAAAAACATTGCCACGCGGCATAAAACGTTCTTCGAAGCCGAGGTCTGCTGCATTGCACATTTTGACTTTATCGAGGGCCCCTGCCATTTCATGTCCTACCACAGCAGAACTGGTAGTCACTCCATCGATAATGCCTTTATCCATAAGTTCAGCGATAAGAGTAGTTACCCCCTCGTGGATATTAGGGCCACTACCAGTAGCAACAACAATTTTGCCATTTTGCTTCTTGACCGCAATCATCTTCTCTACCGCTTCATCTAAACTCTCTTGAGAGCGCGAATCAAGATTATTGTAGAATTTTTTTAACAGATCCTTGTTCAGATTCATATACTCATCTCCTCTCGGATCTCTTTCCACGACGCTCGGGCGGCGCCTCCCACCTGTTCAAAATAAAGGCGCGAGCCTTTTTGAACAGTTTCTCTAAGAGATGGCGAGAGGCTTCCCATCCATCGCTTCGCCATTTCATCTGCACTCCTGACAACTACAGATACATTAAGATCACCCAGCGCTTCTGCCGCTTCAGGGAAATCTTCCATATGAGGGCCATGACACACCGGCACTCGAAAGGCAGCAGCCTCCATAAGGTTCTGTCCACCTTTAGGGACGAGGCTTCCTCCTATAAATGCACTATCAACAACACCATATAATTCAAAAAGAACTCCTATTTTATCTACTATTAAGATAGACCAGCCTTCGGACAAAGAAGAAAGCCGGCAGGTACGAGCAACATTCCCAGCTAATCGCTCTACATCAGCAGCTCTTTCGGGATGACGGGGGACAATAATAAGCCGAGCCTTTGGGAAACGTTCGCGAACAATGCGAAACGCCTTGAGCACTATTTCATCCTCACCAGTGTGGGTACTCCCTGCCAAAAAAAGCGGACGTTCTGTGCCAAGAGTGCTCTGCCAAAAAGAAAGATCTACATCTTTATGGCGCAAACGAAGAGCATCTACTTTGCAATCTCCCGTTACAACTATCTTATGGGCAGATACTCCTAGAGAGAGAAGGTGGTCAGCATCTTTATCAGAACGAACCATAAGGCGGGTAAAACAAGAATAAATATCTCTCCAAAAATGAGCGCTTTTTTTAGCTCTCGCAGAGGTAGACACAGAGAATCTTCCATTAACGAGAAAAGCCGGAATACGCCTCTTCTCAAGTTCCTTCAATAGATTAGGCCATATTTCGGTTTCTATTACCGCATAGGCGCGAGGGTTCATATTATCAAGAGCCCTTTTAATAATCCAAGGGATGTCCCAAGGATAGTATATATGGGTGTTAAAGAGATGGGGAGTCAGTTGATACGCCATAGCACGACCGGTAGGCGTCGTTGTCGAAAGCACTACCGGAATGGAAACCGGATCGGTATGAACCTCTTCTAAAAGAGGCCACGCCGATTGGACCTCTCCCACTGAAACAGCATGAACCCATAAAGGTCTTTCCGAAAACACCCTTTGTTTTTCTGGAGCGTACAGAGCTTTTCTTTCAGACAGCCCTATCTGGTATCTCTTCGCCAACCAAGGGTACACTGCGAGGTAGGCAGCAGACACTAGGGCTCGGTACATACTATAGTTCAGCTTATGCCACCCCCGCCTTTAAAATTTCATGAAGGTGAACTATCCCTATAGGCTTATCATCCTTAACCACAACTATTACAGAAATTTCTTTTTCCTCCATAATACGAACAGCTTCGGCAGCTAGCCGATCAGGCCCTATAGTAATAGGATTTCGCGTCATAGCCCCAGCTACAACATCTGTAAGGCACTCTACCCCTCGCCGAGCTATGAGACGTCTGAGGTCTCCATCCGTAAATATCCCCTCTAATTTTCCATTCTCATTCACAATAATAGTGGCACCATACCCCTTGCTCGTCATTTCGAAAAGGGCGTCACTTACTTTTACGTGGTTTCTGACGACAGGTAATTTTTCTCCCGCTCCCATAACGTCCTCTATTTTTGTAAGAAGCCGGCGCCCCAAGGCTCCGCCAGGATGGAAGAGGGCGAAATCGTCTTCGCCGAGACCGCGAAGCTCCGTAACCATACCAGCCAATGCATCTCCAATGGCTAGCTGTAACGTGGTGCTGCTCGTTGGAGCCAAGTTCAAAGGGTCTGCCTCCCTCTCCACGCTTGAATCAAGAACTATATCCGAGTTTTTCGCTAAAGGAGAAGAGAGCCCTCCTGTGATGGAAACCACTGGAGCGCCAAGACGACGGAAAAAAGGAAGTAACGCCACAACTTCATGGGTACAGCCACTATTGCTGATGAAGAGCCCCACATCTTCTCTGCAAACCATGCCCAGATCGCCATGTGATCCCTCTGCTGCGTGGAGAAAGAAGGAAGGGGTTCCAAGAGAAGCAAGAGTTGCAGCTATTTTCCGCCCAATGAGACCTGACTTACCCATCCCTATAACAACGAGACGTCCTTTACAATCATGTATCAGCCTTGCTGCTTTTACGAGCTCGCTTCCCAGACGCCCAGCTGCCTTGTTTAATTCCTGGGCTTCTTGTTGCAGTACCTTACGCCCGATTTGCAAGAGACATGCATCGTCAAGATCTATACCGGCTCGCTCACGAGGAAGACACACCATGGCTACGCCTCCTCTGCCCAATCTATATCTGTTTTTCCCATTCCCTGTTCTACGGTATACCATAGTTCGCTAATCTGTCGCAAAAAATACTCCAGCTTATGGAGAGGGACCATGTTCGGACCATCACTCTTTGCTTGAGCGGGGTTAGGATGAGTTTCAATGAAAAGACCGTCTATGCCTATCGCAGCAGCAGCTCTGGCCAAAGGAAGGGCAAAACGGCGGTCACCACCACTGGAAGAACCTTTCCCCCCAGGCATTTGCACACTATGAGTCGCGTCAAAAACAACTGGGCAGCCTAGGCTGCGCATGAGTACAAGGGATCGCATATCCACTACTAATTGATTGTATCCCATGGTTGTTCCCCGCTCGCAAAGGATAACGTGAGGATTGTTCGCTTCACGACACTTCTCCACTACTTGTGCCATATCCTGGGGAGCAAGGAACTGAGCTTTTTTTATATGAAGAGGATGCCCCGTTTCAGCGGCCGCCACGAGCAAATCTGTCTGACGGCAAAGAAAGGCTGGAATCTGTAAAATATCTGCCACCTCCGCCACTGGTTCTGCTTGCCACGACTCGTGAATATCGGTGAGAATGGGAACACCTAAACGACGTTTTATCTCAGCCAATTGTTCAAGCCCTTCCTCCATACCAGGTCCGCGGTAACTATGGATTGAGGTACGATTGGCCTTATCGAAAGAAGCCTTGAAGATATAATTCAAATGGAGTTTATCGCATACCTCTTTAGCTTTTGTCCCTACTTCCAACCCTAATTCGAGACTCTCAAGGGAACATGGTCCGGCAATAATGACGAGGGAGTCGCCCCCGACCGTAAAATTTCCAACAGGTACTTTTTGTGTCATTCTTCTATCCCCTGCCTTTAATCCTCAATCGTCCCATCTGAATGGGAAACGCCAAAGCAAAACACTTTTTCATATATTCGGCAACGCAAATCCCAACCTAATTCTTTTGCAACGTAGTTCACTACATTATCAAGGGCACCAGGGCCACCGAGACGCCGACGCCCCTCTTCCGCCATCGCTTGTCGTAATTCCTTATCCGTAAGGATAGCGTAAGCAGCATCTGCCAAAGCTTTCGGATCAGGCGCCACAAGGACTTCAGAGTTCCCCAATAGTTTTTTCTGTACGAGTTTCCCCTTCTCTCGAATAGAAACCACTGGAACTCCCAGGCCTGCACATACCTGATTAGCGGTTCCACCGAGGCCTATAAGGATATGGGCGTTATTAGCCACTGAAACAAGGGAGCCGAAATGGAAAAACACCTGTATTCCATCTCTTTTTATACCTGCGCCATTTTGAATAACTTTCCAGCCAGGAGCTCCCTGCACAAGCTCTCTCACATCCAAAGAAGGAGCTATAACGGCCACAAAAGAACATGGAGTTTTTGCCTGAAGGAGCAACGCTGCGTCAAGAAGCATTTTCATATCCTGATAGGCACGTTGCCGGCTTCCAGGTAAAAGAAGGACCTTCACTCCTTTATGTTCTGGCCATTGGAAGGATCCACTATTATTATCACAGGTAAGATCCATTATTGGATTCCCTGCAAAAACTGCATTGGCTCGGGAACGGGATAACTCTTTAGCTGTCTCTGCGTCCCGAGTCCATACTCGTCTACATCGATGTTTTATGAGAAAACGCTCAAGTCGCCAATGTCCACTAAGGTAAACTGTTTTTGCTGTGGCAACAAGCAAGGGAAGCTGTCCCTGCCCCCATAAAGTGTGAAGTAGGAGATATACATCTCCTACACAAAGAGGTGTCCGAACAGTACCTCTCAACCGCCGCCAAGCCTTAAATTGAGAAAAAATATGCCGTACCAACCCAGAGCGCAGATCTCGCCATAAATCAGAAAGATGATATTTTATGACACCGCCAGAAGGAGATTCAGACGGAGAAGAATCCACTATAAAACCAGCATTACGATATTGCTCGCCCTTCCCTACTATAGGAAAAGAAGAGATGAGAGCACCAGGGAAACGATTGCGGATCTTTTCTGCGAGCAACGCTCCCATCGCATCCTCCCCATACCCGTTGGAAGCCACCACCAGGCGAGGTTGCAGCGTTTGGGCTATAATACGCCAAAATCGAGGCTCCTCATCTATCACTGTAGAAATAATAGGTACGAGCAACGGACAGTCTCCATCCCATTCAGGCAAATTATATACGTCTTTTTCTGTGCACACGAGGTAGGCAGCTCCCAATTCTTTGCGCAGAGAACCTAACCTATTCATGTCTCTTTCATCAAAACGATGATGATCTTTAAAGCGAAGTTCTTTTAATACGTTAAGCCCTGCTTGCTCCAAGGTCCTTCTAAAGCTTGCTGGACTTCCTATAGCTGAAAAGGCGACTATGGGTAAATCTCGAGCTTCAAATCCAGAAATATCTTTCCAGTTCCCTTGCCAAAAAGACCATGTTTTAAGTTCAAGACGCGATGTAAACAAACGAGAAGCCGGGACATATTTCAAAAGTTTTTCTCGCACAGCGCGAAGTTCTTCACTCGATACCTGATCTGCTTTGGTAATAACTACGATATGGGCTCGCTTTAAAGCTCTGGGAGGCTCTCTCAATATACCGGCAGGAATAAGGCGCCCATTTCCAAAAGGACAACACGCATCCACCAGAACAATATCCACATCCCTGCCCAACCGACGATGCTGAAAGGCATCATCTGCCACAATAAGCTCTACATTATGTTTTTTTAGAGCTTCCACGTCTTTGAGACGATCTCGAGAAACAGCTACTGGTACATTTGAAAGCCGGGAAGCCAAAAGGAGCGGTTCATCTCCTACTATATCTCGATTAGCAGAAAAACCCTGGACAATTACAGGTTCATCGTTGGTTCGCCCTCCATATCCACGACTTACAATACCCACCCGGATCCCCATTCCCAAGAAATGGCGAGAGAGCATCTCCACAAAAGGAGTTTTATTGGTACCCCCAAGGGTAATGTTACCCACACTCACAACAGGAATAGAAGGCTCGTAGCTCGCCAAAAGACCGTGGTCAAAGGCGTAGTTACGAGCTGCTACCAGGCTGTGAGAAATGCCAGCAAAGGGGATGAGGAGAGACCACGGACTTACTCGGCGATCCCCTCGCGCCCAATCAAGATAACTACGGAGTACTTTCATAACCTGTTTCTCCACCACCAAACTGAAGATCGTAGAGATGACGATACAATCCACCTCTTACAAGCAGTTCTTCGTGAGAACCACTCTCTGAAATTTTCCCCTCATTCAAGACAAGAATGGTATCGGCATTGCGAATAGTGGAAAGACGATGAGCGATCACAAAAGATGTTCTGCCTTCCATTGCCTTTTCCATAGCTTCCTGTACCTGGCTTTCCACCGCTACATCCAAAGAAGAAGTAGCTTCATCTAGAATGAGAATGCGGGGGTTACGAATAATGGCACGAGCGATAGCCACACGCTGACGCTGTCCACCGCTAAGGGTTACTCCTCTCTCTCCCACTTCCGTTTCATACCCTTCAGGGAGAGATTGGATAAAGTCATGAATGCCCGCAATATGAGCAGCTCGAATAATATCTTCCATTGTGGCATCTGGGAAACCATAGGCGATATTGAAAGCCAAGCTCCCTTTCATCAAAACAGGATCCTGAGGAACAATACCTATCTGTTTCCGAAGCTCTACGAGATCAAGGCTTTTCACATTGTGTCCATCAAGAAAAACAGATCCTCGCTGAGGATCATAAAATCGAGGAATGAGGTCCATAAGAGTAGATTTCCCTCCACCAGTAGAACCTACAATAGCAACCCGTTCCCCAGGTTTAGCCTCAAGAGACACTCCTTTCAAAACCCACTGTTCGTCTACATATGCAAACCAAACATCGTCCATTGTCACTGCCCCTTTCAACGTGCCGAGAGGAACAGGGTTTTTGGGCGAATGGATTTCACAAGGAGTGTCGAGAATTGCAAATATACGTTCTGACGCGGCAAGGCCAAGCTGCATATTGCTTACAACTCTGGTAAAGACGCGAATAGGTTGAACTAAAAAACCAAGATAGCCTAAAAAAGCAATAAGCTCGCCAGGGGTCAAGGCTCCATAAATTACATCGCGGCCTCCAAGCCACAAAATCAAGGCTAGAGCGGCAATAAGTATAACTTCAATAATACCTGAAAGAGCAGATTGCACCTGAACTCCATGCATTAATGCTTTAAAATTAGCCTTGTTTTGATCTTTAAATCGATTGGATTCCAAATCTTCTGTTACAAAAGACCTGACGATGCGAATGGCAGATAAAGCCTCCTGTACAGTGGCAGAGAGCCGGGCCAGTTCCTCCTGGATATTATGCCCCACAATACGAAGTTTTTTAGAGGCATGGTCAAGAATCCATACAGTTACAGGGAGAACAGCGAAGGTAACCAGTGTAAGACGCCAGTTAATATAAATAAGGAACCCTAACATTCCTAAAAAAGTAATACCTTGCACTACCAAGTCTACTATTACAGTCGTCACCATATTCTGGAGTACATTCACATCGTTGGTAATACGCGACATAAGTTCTCCAATGCGTTTCCCATATATATATCGTAAAGACATTCTCTGCATATGATCATAAAGACGCACACGCAAATCCATAACAATACGCTGCCCCACCCAATTCATGAGGTACTGGTGGCCATAAGAGGCTATCCCCTTGCCAATAAAGAGGAATACGAGCCCTATGGAAAGCACATTCAAGACCATCATTTTTTTAGCGATAAGCACATCATCTACTACGTTTTTCAGAAGCCATGGAGGTATCACTGTAAAGACGGAAGACAGCACCATACAGCCCAGAGCCGCCAAAAGTCTCCCAAAATAAGGCTTCGTATAACCTAGCAAACGAAAATAGATGTGTTTTTTACTCTTCATGAACAAACACACAGCCTTTCCACAATGCTACAGATTACTTGCGATGGGTTTTTCGGAGCAAGGTTCGCCCAATGATGAAGCAACATTCGCTGGGCTTCATAACTTTCTCTGTCTTCATAGAGAGACACAAGCTGCAACGCCACCTCATTTGGAGTAAGCTCCCCTACAGTTTCCTTCATGATCTGTCGGTGGGCCAATCGGTTAGGCCAAGCTACATAATATGTTCGCCGACGTGCCATGGAACGTAAAACTTTTTCTTTCAACACAGGCCCCACTACAGGCAAAGCTGCCGTAAGTCCCACCAGCCCAGAGAGAGGGATCACCTGCAAGAAGGCGAAAGGAACTGCAACAAGAGTTGGAATTCCCATATACATCAACTCTAAGGTATTGGTCCCTGGTTGCGTAAGGGCCAGATCTGCTTCCCGAAGGGCCACAGCCGTTCCAGTACATGTAGGATTTAATCCTTGTTTTTTCCATGCGTTAAGCTCTTCGACGTGTGCAAAGGGAGAAAGAAGTGTCGCGACCTGGAGATTTTTAATTCTTTTGCTAAGGAAAGACCTGACCTCTGAGAGAAACGGAAGCGCCCTTGAGCGAATAGCCGGTCGACTGCCAGGGAAAAACGCTATTTTGACCCCATCTTTTCTTTGCCAGGGAGAAAGGCCCGAATCCATGGCCAACCCCTCTTGTACCAAATCTCCTACTACTACCGTTTTTTGTGGCAGTGTATCGGCCATAGCCTGAAAAGCTGTAAGGACACTATCGCAACGCTGAAGCCCTTTCTTTCCACCATAGGTATAACATAAAAGAGGCGATTTATTCTGCCGGGCGAGGATGCGGCCAAAAACCAAATCCCCGCCAAGCTGTATAACTATATCTGTATTATGATGATGGAATGCCGCTAACGTGGCTCCTGCAGAAAGAGGTCCCACAACAACATCAGCCCCTAAACGAAGAGCTACCTCCATTTCTCTGCCAGTGGAAAACTGACAGGGTAAAAGCCAAATGGTAACTTGATAGGCCATCTGCTTCAGAGACTTCGTAAGAGGGCGACACCATCCCCAAAGTTCTCCCGGTCCATTTACAAGAAGGGTCACCTGTTTCATTGCACTTCGCCTCGAAGGATTGTTTCTGCCCAGAGGGCTACAGCTCCCGACTCCCCCATTCCAGAGCGAGCCCTGGCCAGATCTGCATGTTTCCTCGCAGCTACAAGGGGATCAGAAAGATAAGCAAGGGCTTCCTCCATTACTCGGTGGGAGGATGCTTTTTTCTGTAAAAGTTCGGGATATACTTGCTCCCCTGCCATAATATTAGGCAAGGATACCCATGGAGTTTTCACCATCATTTTATAGATAAACCACGACATGAAGGAACCTTTATACATAACCACCATAAAACGATTGACCATCATCGCTTCTAGAGCTGCCGTACCACTGGCCCCTATAACAAGACAACTTTTTTTCATAAGCTCTATGCCTTTCCCTTCAAAAATATCCCAAGATATCAATTTTCCCTTTAGGTCTTCTCGATACTTTGAGGAGAAACTAGGAGCAATCGAAAAAACAGGATTATACCCTTTTTCTTTAAAAAGAGCAGCACATTCCAAAAGGACAGGGAGAAGTCTCTTTACCTCCCCTTTTCGACTTCCGGGCAAAAGAGCTATGGTACGACTTGAAGGTTCTGTGACAGAATCTGCCCCATATTCATCCAGGAAAGGATGCCCTTTCCATACAGAAGGGACACCATGCCGAATCATAAAGAGATGCTCGAATCTTAGAAGAGGAAATACAGCTGTACAATATCGACGCAACGATTGAATTCGTCGCGAGCGCCAAGCCCATACGGTAGGGGGGGCAATGTAAAAGATAGGTTTCTTGTACCCTTTTTTACGAAGGCTTCGAATAAGGGGAATGTGGAAATCTGGACTATCTATGACGACAATTCTCTCTGGTCGTTTTTGGAGTACATAATCGACCATGGTCTTTTTCAATGAAAGAAGTCGTGGTATGGCAGAGATAATATCAGATGTTCCCATAAGGCTTAACTGATCTATAGACCAAAGGGCCTCTCCTCCAGCTTGTTGTCCTTCTTTCCCCAGCATTCCGAAGATAGGGCGAGACGTTATTTTCCGAAGGGAACCAATCAATAAGGCTGCATAGTGATCCCCTGACGGTTCTCCACAACTTATAAAGACTGACAAGATTCAACCCCCACTACAGAAATATTCGCAGATTCTGCAAGCTGAAGGAATTGTTCCTTTTCTAAAATAAGGGTGCGTCCTGCCTCTAAGGCGAGACATGTCTGGCCCGCAGTTTTCATCCCCTCAAGAGTAAGAGGACCCACCACTGGGATATCGAAACGTTCATCCTGATCGGCACGCATCATCTTTACGACACTGCCGCCGCGTACAAGTTCTCCGGCTCGTTTCAACATGGCGTCTGTCCCTTCCATAGCCTCAATCGCTACAACCGAACCGTCACAAACAACCACGCTCTGTCCGAAAGAAAGGGATAACGTGTGGGAGAGAATATATCGACCATATTCTATGTCTCTTTTTTCTTGTTCTGTAGGTTGGCGTCCCGCTATAAAATCCATTTCAGCCAGAAGTTCCGGGACAATAGACCTGTATCCAGCCACTCGAAGTCCTGATCTCTCAATAGTTTGCACAATACGCCCCAACAAAGCATGATCATCGTTCGTGCCGCCATTGCATAGAGATAAACGCAATAATTCGTCAAGAGCTGCTCGATTGTACATAAGGCTTTTAGGAACTCGGCCTGCAAGAATAACAGTGTCCACCTTTTTTATTAACATCTTTTCTAAGAGAACCTGAAGGTTAAGTGAAGTTACTGGAATAATTTCTGTCACATACGGCGACAGCGAGCGAACATCATCTGCAAGGGGAAAAAGATATACAGGAATCCCCTCTCGATGAAGTTTAGAACATATGGCCTCTGGGAGGGCCCCATCCCCCGCTATAATTGCAACAATATTATTCATTTTAATCATTCGCCTTCCGAGCAAAGAAACTCCCTACGAGAAGGAAGAGCACATTCGGTAACCATGCCGCTATAAAAGGCATCATATGCTCTGTTTCTCCCAAGGCTTTACAAAAAGACATGACCACGTAATAAACAAAAACAATAACAACGCTCAAACCAAATCCGACTCCAGATCCTGTCCGATGAGAACGGACTCCAAGGCTGGCGCCTAATATAGCTAACACAACACTGGCCCAAGGGACAGCTAATTTAAGATGGAACATAACCCAAAGAGGAGCAAGCCTAGCCCCCTGAGCTTTGAGAAGTCGGATGTGGACTAAAAGCTCTGTGGCGCTCATCTCCTTAGGTTTCCGTGACGCCTGTTCTACTTGCTGAGGAGAGAGATCTAATTCAAAATGCTGGCGATCAAAATGGAAAAGAAGCTCAACTTTGCCCGTCTCTCCAACCTGATAGACTTCCCCATCATTAAGCCACCATTTCCCATCTTTCCATAGTCCCGTTTTTCCTACAGTTATTCTTCGAAGTTTGCCCTTTTCAAATTCTTGAACCAAGATGTTACTCATGGTTCCTTTTCGGGGCTGGAGCTTTTCGATGTAAATAACTCGATTCAACTCTCCCTGGCTCTCGTCTCGCAAAAAAACCTGCTCCTGCAAAAGAGAAGGCTTCTCTCGCATTACCTCATAGCGCATAAGGTTTTCAGCAGCACGATTTGAAAAAGGAACGACAGTTTCATTTAAAATCAATGCAGCAAAACCTACAATAATCGCCCCCCAAATGACAGGGCGTAAAATCCTCTGGAAAGCAATTCCTGACGCCTTTAACGCTACTAGTTCACTGTTCGCCGAAAGCTTGCCGAATGTCAACAACGAAGAGAGCAAGCAAGCCATGGGAAGGGTAAGAATAATAACCTCTGGTAAGCGATAGAGGAAAAGTCTAACCACGACACCGAGAGAGATTCCTTTCTCAATAATCAAACTGGCGATCTGAAAAAGAAGATCCCCCGCAACAAAAACCATGGTAAAAGACATTACACCGAAGATAAAAGGCCCTGCCATCTCTTTTAAAATGAAACGATCGAGAATACCTCTACCGTGTCTACGCACCAGAGCCACACCCTGTTTCCTCTATTTTGTTGTTTCTTAATATATATTCTGCTATTTCTCTTACAGCCCCACGCCCCCCTGATGCAGCGGTAACAAAATCTGCTGCTTTTTTAGCTTCTTCTACTCCATTAGCCACAGCACAGCCTAGACCTGCCCAGGTAATGCATTCAACATCATTTACATCATCTCCGGCATAGGCTATTTCTGAGGGGAGAAGATCCAGCATTTTCGCTACGGCAAGAAGAGTTTCATATTTATTGGGGACTCCGTTATAAATGAGATCGATACCAAGCTCTCGGGCACGGCCTTCTGTAGCAGAAGAATAACGGCCACTAATAATAGCTATATGGACACCGCTTTTACGCAACCTCGCAATTCCCATGCCGTCCTGGATATCAAAGCGTTTAAACTCGCTACCTCGCCCATCGAGATAGACGCCACCATCAGTAAGCGTACCATCTACATCCAGAGCAAGAAGCTTAATGGTCATCGTCTTCTCTCCTTATTTCTCTGGGCCAGGGACTGATACCTCTTTTGGCCTGACGAATAAAAGCAACAACTTCTGCGGCGTTAGGGTTGTTTTCTGTTTCTATGTTTTCCGCAGCAGATCTGAAGGGAAGGCCTGAATGATACAGATTATGATAAAGACGTTTTATTTCCATTCGATCATGAGAAGAAAAACCCGCCCTTTTTAATCCTACTTGATTGATACCATGCACAGAGGCAGGATGCCCATCGACAAGAAGGAAAGGAGGCACATCCTTGACAATTTTGGAAAGTCCTCCGATCATGCAGTAGCGTCCAACCCGAACAAACTGATGTATGCCTGCTATGCCGCCAATAACTGTTCCATCATCTATAGAAACATACCCAGCCAGCCCAGCTTTGTTCGCTATGGTGACACCTTTCCCTATGTGCACATTATGCCCTAAATGAACACCTTCCATAATAAAACAGCCGTCCCCCACCGACGTCACCGCTCCTTCTCCGCTGGCTCGGTGAATTGTAACATTTTCTCTTAATGTAACGCTGTTTCCTATGCGCACCCACGATTCTTCCCCTTTAAAACCATGATCCTGGGGTTCTCTGCCAAGAATCGCATTTTCAAAAACATGACATTCTGCGCCGAGTTCAACGTAATCTAAAATACGTACGTATGCTTCGAGAACTGTTTCCCTACCTATGTGAACACGATCTCCAACTATGCAATAAGGTCCAATAACAACTCCATCTTCCACTTCAGCCTGAGGAGACACAAGAGCTGTTGAATGAATAGTTACGCTCATATTATTCTTAATCCTCCGTTGTCTTTCCAGATAGCCGCTCCGCCATTATAAAACTATATTCTGCCTCCGCCGCTAATTCTCCATCTACTTCCGCTTTGGCCCACACCTTCCCTACACGGCCTCGAACTTTTTTTATTTCAGCAGTGGTAATAAGTTGATCGCCAGGGCGAACTGGCCGACGGAATCGCGCTTTATCAACGCCGGTGAGATATGTAATCATATCTCCCATATTGGGACGACAGATAATCATCATAGCTGCTACTTGCCCCATAGCCTCAAGGATCAGGACTCCCGGCATTACAGGCTCTCCAGGGAAGTGGCCTTGAAAGAAAGGTTCGTTAATAGAGACATTTTTAAGCCCCACAACTCTCTCTTCTTCTACCTCCAATATCCTATCTACAAGAAGGAAGGGGTAGCGATGAGGAAGTGCTTCCATTATCCTATCGATATTGATCATTTTTACGTTCTCCTTTCACTAGCAGCGGCTCTCCAACGCTCTGAGCCGGCGAACCAGCCGAAGATGCATTTCATGCCCTGTCCTAATAGCCACAATATGAGCATGGAGAGGGCGCCCAAGCAACGTAAGGTCTCCAATTATATCGAGGACTTTGTGACGAACAAATTCGTTAGGAAAACGAAGACCTCCCTCAGTTTCTGCTTTTTTTCCTGTTACTAGAATAGCATTGCTAAGAGTTCCGCCTTTTGCAAGACCCCGACCTATCAGGTCATCCATTTCTTCATCTAGAGCAAAGGTACGCGTAGGAGCTATTTGGGTTAAAAAACCTTCCGGTGTTACTCGAAAGTCAAATATCTCCGTACCGATTACCGGATTCGAATATTCGATAATATACGTTATAGAGAGGCAATCCTCTGGGAAAGCCATGAGGATCCGATTCCCTGTCTCGTCTTTCTCCACTAAAGGAACGAGCAGTTTTAAAGGTTCGCTCAAAACTCCTGTTGTCGCTCGTCCTGCTTCCTGTATTCCCTTTGCAAAAGAAAAAGAACCCCCATCTAGTATAGGAATTTCCGGACCAGTTACAGCAACCACAACCTGACCAATTTCCATAGCCCCTAAAGCTGCTAAAAGGTGCTCCACTGTCCTTACTCTTCTGCCACCAGGGAAAAGAAGCTCTGTTCCTCGACCATCCCCAGAGAATTCCGCACTATTCAAGGGGAAGTATTCACCATTGATTTTGAACAGAATACCCCGATCCTCTGTGGAAGGTTTCAACTCCACAGAGCATGGAGCGCCTGAGTGAAGCCCCACCCCTCTAAAAATTATTGGAGAAGCCAGCGTATAAAGAGGGGTCATTCTTTCTCCTCTTCTAGACTTTTTGTTTTTTTCTCAAGCTCCCTCAACCTGGAGAATATTTCAGGCAATCGCAGATAAAGAGCTTGAGCTTTGAAATGTTCCTTGTGGTCTCTCGCAGGAAACCCTGACACCACTACTCCAGGTGCTACGTCTTTAACAGCTCCACTCATGGCCGCAACTTGGGCACGATCTCCTATTTTTACGTGGTCTTTAGCTCCGCTACGGGCTGCCATTATAACGCCTTCCCCAAGCTCAGTACTTCCCGCTAACCCCGTCATGGCGACAAGAATACAATTCTCGCCTATCCGCACATTGTGCGCTACATGAACATGATCGTCAATTTTCACTCCAGCTCCTATATACGTATTATCGAGAGTACCACGATCGATGGTGGAACAGGCTCCCACCTCCACATCGTCCCCTATTACCACACCACCTACCTGAGGTATTTTGACAGGCCGCTCCTTGGGGCAACGAGAAGGGATAATTCCAAACCCATCACAACCTATAACAGCACCGCTATGAATAAGAGTTCTTTCCCCTACCAAAACATCGGAAAATAAGACAGCCATGGGCTCTATAACAGAGTGAGCACCCACTTCACAATTTGCCCCTATATAAACATGAGCTTCAAGTACAACGTGATCGTGAATAACGCTGTTATCCTCTACCACGCAAAAAGGTCCTATGAAAGCAGAAGGTGAGATGCGAGCTGTTTCAGCTACTAGTGCCGTGGGATGAACACCCTTTCCCCTCTTGTTTGGACTTTTGAAAAGAAAAAGAAGCTTGACAAAAGCCTCTCTAGGATCTGAGACCAGAACTCCCTCTCTCTGGCCATTAAAAAAAGATGGAGGCCCCACAAGAAACCCTTCACCCCCCATTTTCCCTAGTTCTCGTTCTTCCCAAATAACAGAAACTGTATTTTTTGCACTTTTTTCAGGAGAAACTACAGCATGAACCTCATGCTCAGGATCCCCCACCACTGTCCCGCCAATATAATCCGCGATTTGACGGAGCGTCACGGAAACGTCAGGCACTTTTTTCACTCTCGCCGTCCCCCTTACAAATTTCCTACAGCGCGAATGCTCCATTGATCATCATCGCGCTCGTCATAATGCAATTCTATAGATAAAAACTCATTCAACCGATATCCCACTCCCATGTTCTTTTCGCTGTTTTCGCTAAAACGAACCCAGAAATACGGCTGTTTTACTTTTCCTGTCAACCAAAAACGCCACCATATTTCTTCTCCCGGATATGCCAATTCCACTCCGAACAACAAGCGAGGGAAGTACCGCCAGCGAGCTCCCCAACGGCTTTCAAGCCCCCAGTCATTGGTCGAAAGGATCCATTCCCCATAAAGCTCTACATCCCAACCGCTTAGAGGAAGAGCCTTTCTTCCTACATGAAGCCCCAGTTCCGGGTATCTATCATCTGTCCCCCCATAAGCAGCTGCCCAAGCTTGAATTGTAAAACGGGGGCTTTCTACCACTGCATCAGCTTTCGCTATCTGCGATGGTTTAAAGGCGACATCTACCTGGGCTTTGGAATTTTCCACTATATTACGACCTGCAAGAGATTGTCTTGCCAGCTCTTCTACTTCTTTTTTATGAACGTCCGCCCATTGAACAGGAAGCCCAATGACCGGGAAAAGACCTGACTGGAGATTATCTTTCAGATCTGACTGAAAAGCAACCGGAAGCGAAGATGATTGAACAGTAGGTGTAATAGCAAGAACCAATGGTTGTTGTGGTAAAAACGCCACATTAAGAGTGGCACCACCACCCTCACTATCGATCTGGACCTGCAAAGATACGTCCCAACCAGGCAAACGAGGCCCTGATAGGGCTTCTATTTCCTGTTTCAAAGCCATATCAGCCCACCCCAAGGCTTCTACAGGCACTTGATCTAAAGCTTTTAACAGCTGCGACTGTAGATCTTTCGTATCTTTATAAAACCACTGGTCTGTGGGGTAAGGTAAAACAGGTTGAATAACATGTACCTGCCATAAAATAGGGTTCGTAGATGAAACTGGCAAAAGTACATCAGTCCCACTCCATTGGGGGGTCTTAATGGAGTATCCCAGGAAAAGGCGCTCTGCTACGAGAGTTAACATGGAGAGGCGATCTGCAAGAGGAACTGTGGACTCCATTTCCTGCCACACAGCATTGAGACTTTTCTCTGCGCTACCTTGCATCCAAGGCTGCATTCCTTTGATTTTAACAGCCCCGTAGAGAGGACTGCCAACAAAAAGAAGGGCCGCAGCCAAAAACGCAGCGGCTACAGCCCCGCACCTTTTTACCATAACAGATGGTCTCACTCCTTAGAAGAGTTCTCCGAAACCAAAGTGGGTTTTATTCTCGTCTTCTCCTTGAGCGTAATCAAGCCGAAGGTTCCCGAGAGGGGTTTTCACCCGCACGCCCACTCCCCAAGAATCATGGAGATCGGAAAGGCTAAAATTATCTTGGCCTCTCCAAGCATTTCCAGTATCGTAAAAGAGTACAAAACCAAAAGCTTTTTCTATGGGCAACCGGAATTCTAAATTAGCCAGGAACATTTCGTCCCCTTCAAACTGACCTCCATCATAGCCGCGAAGAGTATTTGTACCACCAACAGAGTAACGCTCAGCAGAAGGAATAGTTCCTGAAGAGAAGCCTATTCGAGTTCTCGCCGCAAAAATTGGAGGGTTATCTTCTGTTCCAATGTTAAGGTCGAAGAAATTTTTGAATCCTGTTAATGGGGCATAAAAACGTCCCTGGAGCCAGTACTTTGTATACGTCCAGTCAGCCCCGAAAAAATCCATAGCATGCTCTACGTTGAGATCTATAATATTCCCTTTCGAGTAACTCAAATATTCATCTAAAGTGTTTCTTGTCAAGGTTCCAAGAACTGCGAAGGTCGTGCCCTTCGTTAAATCTTCTTTATCCGCTTCTGTAGCAGAATTTTTCTCTCGAATATTGGAGACATCCACATCATGCCAGTCGAGGGTGAGATACCAGCTCAGGAAAGGATCATGAGAGAACTTTTTCCCGGCGCCAATATAGGCCCCTGTCCGTTCTTCATCGTATTCGAGCCGTTCTATATTGTCTCGATAGTACCCTCGATCTTCCCACATTCTCTTGTAAGCTCCGACTTTCCACGAATAATGGATTTCATCCATATAAGGCTCTGTGTAAGAGACCCAGTACTGCTCATTATCTCCCGTTTCAAAACCTATTTCCGCTTTATGCCCTTTTCCCTTCCAGTTCACATCCGTATACGAGAGACCGCCAGACCAACCGCTCTCCGTTCCGTGGCTAATGGAAAGCCCCACTGAGGCAGTTTTCTTCTCCTCTACCGTTACAATAACATTTGTAGCCATAGGAGAATCGCCTGGCTCAAAACCTACACTTACATCTTCAAAATATCCCAACATCTGAATTTTATTAATGGAATGACGCAAAACAGTTGCGTTAAATATGTCGCCTTTTTTTACTTTAATCTGCCGTTCAATGACATAGGTTTTCGTCTTTGTGTTCCCCTGGATGATAATATCACCCACCACAGGCTCTAAAATCTGGACATTAATAATGCCGCCTTCAATCTGCACGTCTGCTATGCGCATCATGACATAACCATCTTTTTGATACTTTTCTTGGATACGCTCAAGATCATGCCTAAAAAAGACCCTATTAAAGACCGTCCCTGGTGTAGTAAAAACAAGTTTCAGTAACTCTTCATCGCTGTAAACAGTATTTCCGGAAAGCTCTATTTTTTCGACGACAGGATTCTCCTTAACTACGTACGCAACAGCAACTCCTCCCTCTGCAGCCGAAAGATCTACATCAACAAAAGAGAAAAATCCCAATTCATAAATGGCTTCCACGTCTTTCTGAAGCTGTTCTTTATTGAGAGGTTCCCCTGCTTTGGTGCCAACCGCAGAAAGAATATGTTCTGCTACCACATGTTCGTTGCCACGAACACTAAGAGAAGCCACGTTCGCCTCTTGAGCCCCAACCCCATTACAGAGAAGCCCCACTAACGCAACACATACGAAAAAAACACATATTGATCGCTTCACACACGATCTCTCCTTCCGGAAAAGGTGCTTAAAGATTACTGCCGATTAACAACGATTGCTGGTCCCTGATCGCGAAGGGCTTTTTGCCCCACTTGCACAAGAGTCAAAATCCGATCGAGGGATATATTTTTTTCGTTTTCCTTGCCTTCTATATTCCGTTGTCCTTCTGTCTCCACAATAGTAGATTTTTCACTTCTCAGCGCTACTGCTGTCGGCCCCCTATCCAGACGAGGGAGCTGATACGGTTTCCCCTCCTCCTCTTTCCCTTTTTGTCGCATAGCTTCTATATTGCTTTCGCTAAGATTGCGACGTAAAGCCGTTAACAACGCCTGTTCATCAATGGTAAGCCATTCAAGAACCGGTTCCTGGGAACGATCTGCTACTAAAACCCTGTGGGCATTCTGCATGGGGACAGAGAGAGGTGCGGAGATTGCACAAAGGAAAAGAAAGGCAAGGCCCAGGGATTTCACGACAAAACCCAGAGTCGTTTTCCCGTGTACTGCCTTTTCTTCACAAGCAGCAAGTCGCCACAACTCCTGTCGTGCTTCTTCCAGTTCTGCTCTGGCACATTCCATTTCAGATAAAGCATTGTGCCACGCCTTCCTTCTTGATGCGTAAAGACACCGTTCCAGCCATCGCATAACCCTTAAGATACGTTTTTCCATACTTCCACCACTCCCGGAATAATGAGCCTTCTCTTTTCATTATCACCAGTCATATCTCTTTAGTGGCATGGTCTGGCAAGAGCCAGCTACGAAGCCTCGCTAGAGCATTCCGCTTCAGGCGATATACGTGGCTTACATCGATATGATGCTCCTGAGCAACTTCCTTTGCATCATGCCCTTTAAAAAACATATCCGCAACAATTTCTGCTTCTCTCTGAGGCAATTTTTTGACCTCATGAGAAAGAGTGAGGGAAAGATCATAAAGATCCGGAGAAAAGCTGTCCATTGCCACCAATTCCTCTTCCACATCTACAGGAACAGGAGCTTTTGCCTCAGACCTCTGTAGAAAGTTAACCATTTGCCCCTTAATGCGATAGAACGCATACGTCGTGAACTTTAATTGTCGCTCTGGCTCAAAATTATCCACAGCTTTAATAAGAGCCAGCATTCCCTCCTGAACCAGGTCAGGATAAGAAGATGGGGCTACCTGAAACTTTTGCGCTAACCAAAAAACAAGCGGACGATAAGATATAATGAGTTCCTCTCTCGCTTCGTCATCTTTATGACATCGAATCCAGAGGTGAGCCTCTCGTTCTGGAGAAAGGCGCGTAGATCGATTATCATCAAATGTTTCGCCCAACAGTCTTCCCCCTCCTCGCCGCATCATAGAGCGATTACGAAAATTCTACCAGTTCATAGCTTCCTTGTCTAAGTGAAGTTACCTACAACAAAATAGGAAGATCTCTTACAAGTTCACTCTCGACATAAAGATGGGTAGCATCGTTCAAGAATGAAAGCATAGAGAGGCCTCGATAAGCCTGAATACAAGAAATAGAACAATTATCTAACCTCATTCGCCACACAAGTGATGAACTTACTCCTAATAAGCTTACTAATGCCGTTCGAATAGTTCCACCATGAGCAACAACAAGAATTCGTTCTTCCTCGCGTGTCATAATCTCCTTAAGGACATTGTCCACACGCTGCTGAACACTACTAAAAGACTCTCCACCTCCAGGGACCGTTGAAGAAGGATCCTGACGCCAACGACGATGCTCCTCAGGGAAACATGCCTCTACCTCTGTGACAGTCAACCCTTCCCATTCTCCAAAACCTATTTCCTCCAGCCCCTTTCGAAGAAGGATCGAGGTGGAAACTTGATGTTCAGCTATAATAGCGGCAGTTTGAGCGGCTCGCTGCAAAGGACTGGAAACAATAAGCTCTGCTTGAAAGGACGCGAGACGCAACGAAACTCTCCTCGCCTGATCAAGTCCCTCTTCATTAAGCGGAACATCGCTATGCCCCTGATATCTTTGTTCGTTATTCCAATCGGTACGTCCATGTCTTACAAAAAGAATCTGTTTAAGTGCCAATTCTTATTCTCCTTCATACAATCAACTTCGAGTTATTATACCCCGTTCTCCGATCTCTCTAGAAAAAAGATAGCATTATAAAGAGATTTTTGAAAAAATATATCCCCCTTCGAGGAACTTTTTTCTCTCAGAGAAGCAGCTTCTTTTAAAATCTTTCTGTATATCTCCGCATTTTTACCACCCTTTATTTCTATCTCAAAAAGGAAGCTAGCTCCATAAACAAGCAAATTCCAGAAATTCCATCCCGCTAAAATAGTGTTATGAGGGATAAAATAAAGGCTCTCGATTAAATATCGCGGGATATGCCATGGGGTTTTCCTGAATGTAAAATAGGCAGTTTTAAAAATATCGTACTCGAATCCAACCCCTCTTCGCAGGTTTTCATTATCAATAGAGTAAATGGAACCGTCTTTACTTTTTACTAGATTATATGTGCGAATATCTGAATGACGAATGCCCTTTGCAAGGGACACTGGGGCCTCTTCCCTTAAAAGAGAGTATAAAATATCTACATCTGTTTTACTCATGCCTGAAAGCCACACAGACCTCTTTTTTTGGAATAAAGAAAGAATCCTCTGGACATATAGAGAGCTATCTATTGGAGAGACTACACTAGCTCCATGGAAACGAGACTGGTAACGAGCCATAGCTTTCGCGTATCTAAAAGGAAGTTGTTTCCGCAGCGGAACGCCCTCTATCCATTGAGAAAGAATGTATGGCCCAATCTGTCTATAAACTTTAGGGATGGGAACTTTCTTCGCTTCCAAAAGAGACGTTATTTCTACTATATTTCTGGCAGCCTCCCGAGTCCGAGCCCAATAAAGTTTCATTTTCTCTTTTGTCTTCCGGTCAAATATAAGAAGTGGCTTAGAACCACATCCTTGCCGTAAACGAACAACAAATTCCGGAACATACCCCAGGGCTTTATATAAAATTTCAGCACAAGATTCTCCGCCTGGGAGGCGGAATGTTCGGGCGTCTATAATATACCCTCGCTCTGAATGATGCGTAGAAATTTCATCGAAAAAACGCGATAACAACACTGAGCATAGGCCTCCTTTGTGTTTTGAGAAGAATGTAACTTTATTATAATTAAATCTTCTATGATTAATTAAATATCTAGATATATTATATATAGCAGTATTTTCATGGAAAGACAAAACTTCTCTACGGAGGGGGAAACACAAAAAAAGCTTTGCGCCCTTTGCTTTCCCAGCAACAAGACACAAAGCCTATTTTTCTATGATATGGAGCCGGCGGGCGGACTCGAACCGCCGACCT
>NZ_DHFC01000018.1:459069-521512 GCF_002400205.1 Aminobacterium sp. UBA4834
TGCTCTACCAACTGAGCTACACCGGCAGTATGGACTAAAAAATGGCGGTCCCAACGGGATTTGAACCCGTGTCGCAGCCTTGAAAGGGCTGTGTCCTAGACCACTGGACGATGGGACCGCTTTGGTGAGCCGTGTGGGAGTCGAACCCACGACGCCCGGATTAAAAGTCCGGTGCTCTACCTACTGAGCTAACGGCTCATTGCTCTCAGCTCGTAACCGCCGTTACGCAAGGGTTTATTCTACAGAAAAAAGGCAGCAAGTCAAGCCCCTCTTTAAAAAATCTCAGGATTTCGCCTTGTTTGCTATTATTTTTATACTTTTTATCCAGTTCCACCCATGATCTATTTGGCGATTTACTTCAGAAAAAGAGGTCCCACCATAGGTCTGGCGACGAGATACACTTGTCTTAAGATCCAAGAGTGGAAGAAGATCCTCTTCCACTTCTGGGACGAGATCTTGCCATTCAGAGAGGGAAAGTTGAAATAGGGAACAGTTATGGTCTAAACAGTAACGTACAACCTGTCCTGCCTTCCAATGAGCCTCTCGGAAAGGGATTCCTTTGCCGACAAGATATTCCGCTACATCCGTAGCTAATGTTAATCCATTTTGAAATCCTAAAATCGCCCGGTCCTGATCTGCCTCTACTTGAGACAGGAAAGGAGGAAAGATAGAAAGTATAGCTTCCACTGCGGTAAGAGAAGCCAGAAGCCCTCTTTTATCTTCCTGAAGATCTCTATTATACGTCATGGGTAATCCTTTTAAAGAAATAATCAAATCGAGAAGATGCCCTATTATTTGCCCTGTTCGCCCACGAGTTAATTCGAGAACGTCAGGATTTTTCTTCTGCGGCATCATACTCGAGCCAGTACAAAAAGCATCTGGAAGATTAATCCAGCCAAATTCCTGAGAGTTATAAATAATCAGGTCTTCAGAGAGACGGCTGCAATGGATGGCAAATCCCGTAGCAAAATAGTGATAGTCGAGAAGATAATCTCGCTGCGCAACAGAATCCAAGCTGTTTTCTGAAGGGGACTGGAAACCAAGGGCCTCAGATGTGTAAAAGCGATCTAAGGGCAATGTAGAGCCCGCAAGAGCGCCAGATCCGAGAGGACACTCTTTCATGCCGTCTAAAGCTGTCTGAAGGCGTGTGTAGTCTCTCCGAAACGCCTGGAAATGAGCCATCCAATAGTGACCTAAACTAATAGGTTGAGCTTGTTGCAAATGAGTATACCCCGGCACTACCACATAAAGATGCGCCTTGGCTCTCCCAAGCAAAACTTCAAGAAGGGCTCTCATCTTTTCTTGAAAATCTGCGAGTTTATCTCGAAGAAAAAGGCGAACCGTCGTTGCTATTTGATCGTTACGGCTTCTTCCTGTGTGGAGCTTTTCTCCAAGAGAGCCGAGAATCTCTGTAAGTCGATGTTCAATGTTCATATGTACGTCCTCCAGTTCAATGGAGGGCTTGAATTTGTCCTCTTCAATTTCGCGCAATATCTGTTTGAGCCCTTGTTCCACCCGTAATCCTTCGGCAGGCGTCAGAAGACCTACAGAAACAAGCATCTGAGCGTGGGCCAAACTTCCTTGTATATCAAAAGGGGCAAGGCACCAATCTACGTCTAGAGACTGGGAATAATTCAGAACTATATCAGCGGTATTCCCACTAAATCGCCCTTTCCACATAATATTAATAGCCCCCCTTAGATTAAGCATCCTTGTTGCATAGGAGTGGAACAATCTATCTCATGGAAACGACGTGCCAGCCATGTTCCTGCGGGATGATATCCAAGACCTAACCAGGAAGCCATCTGAAGATGAAGACACTTTACATTGAAGGAGTTAATATTCTGAATGCCGCCTATCCCACCACTTTGCAAGGCCGCCCAGAGACATCTTCGACGTTTACGAAAAAAATTTTTAGTTCCTAAAGACAGCAAGCTTAGCTTTATCATTCGATGTGCTAAATGATACTGCACCCACTTTTGGAGTGGGACTCCAGAGGAAAGAAAGGATTCCATGTCTTTTACTCCTTGTTGGGATTCTAGCTCCCCGCATTTTTGAACAAGGAAAGGACAACTTAACCAAAATATGGTAGGGAAAGGTTCTTGCCTCTTTATTGGGTTACAAATGAGCGTCTGTGGATACCCCCATTTACAACGAGAAGCCACCCCTAATACTATTCGATCGTCAAATTTTCGTCGAGACATTTGGCGCCTTATAACGTCCATATCCAGTAAGGAGATGTAAGGATAAAAAGCAGGGGAGCCTTGGCTCCCCCATCTATTTCTTCCTGTCATTTACTTTTACGACTCCGGCGTTTTGCGGCTTTCGCATTGTTGAGCTTGCTATTCAAATCAGCTATCTTTTGGTCGCTTATTTTGAGGAAGTTAGAAAGTTTCTTTTCAAAACTATCCTCGGTTTCTTTAGGAGCAGAGGGAACGGGGGGTCGTTCTTCCATTTTTTTAAGCGAAAGATCAATCCTGTTCTTTTCATCAATCTTAATAACTTTCGCCTTCACCTTTTGCCCTATGGCAAGAACATCCTCTACTTTCTTGACATAATTATACGAGAGCTCAGAAATATGAATCATAGCCCTCTGTCCCGTGGAGAGGCGCACAAATGCTCCATAAGGCATGATCTGCTCCACTTCACATTCGACCGTGTCTCCTACCTGTACCGGAGCCTGGTCACTCCTCTTTTCTTCTACCATCAGCTTTTCTACCCTCCAAAAAAATGAATGTGAAAGGCCTTTTTCAGGCACACTTAGTGATTGTCTGAATAATATCCTTTGCGTACATCACCCCCACGGGACAACTCAATGATTTACATCATGAATTTCGCCGGGCAGTTCTATCCACTTCCAGACCAATCCACCCTTCCCTCCTATAGGGCTAAAAAGCGCCAACCCCTGAGAGAAAAAAGACCTACTCTGGGAATTATACCAAATCAAAAGAGTTCCAGTCTCTTTATTTAAAATACTTTTCAATACGGCTTTTTGAATAACAGGAGAAAAATATGCAAGAAAAATCAAACCGTCTTCTCCAAGCTTTTCTCTAATGTACGAAGAGCGATTTTGCCGAGTTTGGGGTAACAAAAACATTTTATCTCTCCCGTCGTAAATATGGGGGAGAGACAGCAAAGCACTATAACAAGCAACGTGGCAACCTGTTCCGCAAAAGGAGATCTTATAAGAAGAGCACTTTTTATGTAAAATAACTCCTCCTTGAGGGGAAAGATTTCGGGGTTCAATTTTGCTTAACAATGATAAAGACGAAATATGCACTTCAGGGAGTACTCGGTGGACATCCACAATACAGCGCAAAGTTGCCACCCTGACACATCTCGGCCCCTTACTCAGAGAATACACTGCTATTCGTCCTAAGAAAAGACGCGCCAACGTCTGCCTTAATTTAAGGAAATTAAGCCTGGGAGTTTTCTCGCTCATCTTCTATTGCACGGAGAGCTTTTTCTATACGCGTGAAAGGCTCCAATAGTTCCATGGTACGAGCAGCTTCTACAAGAATGGCAGAGATATCATTAGCCTCTCCTTCCCTCTCAGATTCAACGCAGAGACGAAGGGGAGAGCTCACCGGATCTACCTGGAGAAGAAATACTCCTTTTTCTATTTGAGGCTCCATATTTCCTATCTGGTTTAAAAAGGAACGGGCTGTATCGGAAAGGGTAACCACTTTTCCTCTAGAAACCTTCCGCAAGGGTGCTAAAAAAGAATCTTCACGACATATCCATAAGACAGGCTTCATTTCTACCGAGGAAACGAGGCTTTGAAGGATCAATTCCTCTCGGAGATAGACATCCAAAGCGTTACCATATAAAACTCTCTCGATGCGAGTAGGAGAAACGGGATCAGTATATCTAAAATCCATAGGAATACCACGAAAATCCGTTATCAGCACTGCCCCTCGGTAGGTATTGTTATTCTCCTCAATTAACAAATACCCAAGCTGCTTATTTGTTGTCATATAAGCTGTCCTTTCTTGAATTAAAAAATTAGCTGCTACGCATAGAGGTCAAAACCATCTCTGCCTTCTGCACATTTTTCTTTTTTCTCTTCTCGGCGTGCATGAAGGCTGTTCTCTCTTTCCCTTTTTTTCTTACCCCTATCGTTCTTTTTCTTCAAATCTGTCTTCTGGCCTCTGACAGATTCTTCTCCACCCTGCACCGTCCGTTCTTTCTGTAAAGAACTTGCCACAATTTCTCCTTGTTGTCCGGCTAAGGATGCAGGGGAGTTTTGTTCTCGAACATTCTGCGCATTTTGCTCTACATTCCAATGAGAAAGCTGTAAGTGCAAAGGATTTACAACCATTCGACTCTCTCCTCACATAGCCCCTTTCATTTTACTGGGGGGACGATTTAAAAATCAAAAGGCTTCACACGAACCTCTCCAGCTTCATAGATAAAGGCGGCAAAACGCTGTTCCTCTCGAACTATATATGTAACTCCTCGAATTGTCACAGAAACGCCAGGGTAACAGACCCCCTTAACTCGAACTCGGCCTTTGGAGCGACTTGTCTCTATTCTCGCTTCAATGGATTGCAACTCATCCTCATGCTTGATAAGCTGCGCTTGTATTTGGAATTTGTTTTTGGTGAGAGAAATTAGAAGCTCTCGCTTCCCATCATCAATTTCTCCAGCAGATTCAAGTTTTTTTAGGAAGGAAACATTCGCTTCTACCTTATCTGCCTTGTCTTTTAACGCAGTTATAAACGTTTGCAATTCCTTTTTTCTCTCGTTATATTCTGGCAAAACCCCTACTATTACTTCTGTTTTAGTTCCCATTTCGCTTCCTAAAGTTTGGCAAAGCACCTCTACCCCGGCCTGTATCCGACCTCCGGCGATCTGCGATTTAGCTCCTCCTAAAACAACAACAGATTGATTAGCTGAAACGTCACTATGGAGAATAGCATTCTTTATCTGAACCGTCCCGTTACTCGCTACGAGACATTGATCCACAAAAGCTGCCTCTATATTACCAACAGCTTCTATTCGGGCTTTCCCCATGCCTCGCACCCCGCCAGAAAGAGCGATATTCCCTTTACTCGACAAACGAGCCCCTTCAACAACTCCACGTATCTGAATATCTCCAGAAGAAACAACTTCAAAGCCTTCTCGAACAGATCCTTTAATATCCACGGTACCTATAAAGTTAATATTTCCCACACTATAATCGAGGTCTCCATCTACAGTAAAGACAGGTATTACATTGAGCTTCCCCTGGGAAAGAGTCAAATGCCCATCTGTAGAAGCAAGCAAAGAAAGGCCGTCTTCCGCAATATAAGTTCCCTTGCCCACAGGAAGGCTATAATCCCGTCCCAACTTTGCCGCAACAGGAATACCCCTTACTGTCATTCCGCTATGACCTTCAGTGGGTACCGTTTTTGTGGCGAGAAGCTGGTTTTTTAACACGATGGTAATAGTATTCATATTGCGATAATCTACTTTCCCACCATCTTCTGTAACCTTAGGTTTGCTTTCCCCGAATTGAACAGAAAAATCAATTTGTGCATCTTTGCCATCTTGTGGCAACTGTCCTGAGGCAACATGAACCCACTCATTAATAATGCGCTCCTGAACAATTCTCCCTAAAGCATGAGTATCTACCCCGAAAACAACACCCTTTTCCGCAAGACTTTTTTGCAGGAAATCTACAGTCGGCCAAGGTTTATCTCCAGTAGGAGGTGATATCCGCAGGTCTGCGCTCATACCATCAGCGTTTATTTGCACCTCCACAACAGCATCCCGTTCATTGGCCGGATCTCGTTCTGCGATCTTGAAAGGTTCTTGTTGCTTTTCTTTAAGAAAAGCAACAATCGCATCTCCATCGTAGTTTTCTACGCCCTTTTGTTTCAGTAAGTCAACAACATCACTCAAGTCTGGCATGCCTTCCGCCAGTGAAACGAGATAGATACCATCCTCCTTGAATTCTAAACGCAAAGACGCCTCTCCCATACTGAAGCCCCCCTTACTTGGCCTGGAGCATTCTTCTTAAGGCTACTAAAGCTTTGCCATGGAGTTGAGACACTCTTGATTCTGTTACCCCAAGAACACTTCCAATCTCCTTTAAGGTCAAACCTTCATAATAATAAAGGGATATGACAAATCTTTCTCGTTCAGGAAGCTTTTCGAGAGCAGAAACAACCTTTTCCACTTCTTCAGACTCTTCCAAAACCTCCAGAGCTGAAGACGCATCGTCAGCAAGAACACCCTCTCGTACAACTTCTCCATCATCTAAAGCTAAAACTTCATCGAGAGAAACAATATAGCTACGACTAGCTATTTCCAAAGTCTCTCTATATGTTTTTTCGTCCATTTCAAGCTCATTCATGAGCACTTCATCACTAACAGCGCCCTGATCTTGCAAGACTTTGTCTACAGCACGATTGAGCTTTTGTATCTTCTCCCTTCCTGTTCGGGAAATCCAATCATACTTACGAAGCTCATCTAAAACTGCGCCTCGAATCCGCGGAACAGCGAAGGTCTGAAAGGCTGCTCCTTTTTCGAGGTCGAAGCGATCTATTGCATCAAGAAGACCAAACACTCCAAAACTCAAGAGGTCATCATAATCAAGCCCAGAAGGGGGGGAGACAGCCATTCTACCTACCACATACTTCACTAAGGGGAGGTATCGGCAAACAACTTCCTCCTTTGCGGCTTCTGAGCGATCTCTAAAATAACGAGTCCAGAGTTCCTGATCTCTCTCTTTCATTCCTGCGCGCCACAACCTCTCATCGTAATAGCAAATAGAAGAGCCCGAAGATAAATAGAGATATAGGGATTATCAACATAATTCCCCTGGAAAAAAGATTCTTCCGTATGCGAATCCCACTTTCTTCTACTTTTACTTTAATATCACCAGATAACCGTATTTGTCCGTAAATACCCTCAGATATACTTACTCTCACCAATACAAGTCCACTCGGAAGCTTTTCAACACTTTGGACAGGAAAAACTGACATTTCACCAGTCTGTTGAAGAGTTCTTTTTATAAAACCGGAAAGACCGGTATCATCAAAAGAGACCCATATCCTATCTCCGGCAGTAAGTTCTGAGGCAGCCTCTCCTCGCACTGGATCGACAATGGAGGAGCAAGGAATAAAAATTCCACGCTCTTTAATGTACTCTGTGGATAAAGAATTATCTTCCTTTTGAGGAACACGTTCATCTCCTTCAGACAGCCCAGAAAGCTCAAGACGAGCTTTGTTAAATCGTTCAAAAACAACTGCAAAATCTAGGTCTGTACGAAAAACTTCTTTTAATTTTTCTTGAAGCTTCTCTATCACTTGTGCTCCAGGAGATTCGGAAGAAAAAAGAAGATTGACCTGTGTAGGACTTAAAACATCACGCACAGCTCCTCGTAATTTATTCCAGAGAACTTTTTCAAAATGAGCCCGCAAATCGGGGCCTCGCAAATCAATAATTGCTTTCCGAACTGACTCCCAACTAGCGTTAATTTCAAATCCTTCAGGAATTCCTTTGCTTGAAGCCCAATATGTTTCATCAAAAATTTCACCTGAAGTTCCTCTGCAAAGGAGGCAAAAAGCGCCGCCCGCCTCGCCTCGTTTGTGAGAATCAAAACGAACCTTAATAGCAACGTATGAGGGAGAAAGGGATTTTAAAAGCGTTAAAAGTTCCTTGGGGTTCTCATGAACAGTGGAAAGCACTGCTCTCAGAGACCCAGAAGTACAATGAAAGAGAGAACAGAGCTCCTCCTCTACTTCTGGTGGAAGAGGTTGCGTTTCCTGGACTTCGACTTCGGCTTCGCCATCTTCTTTTACAACTGTTGGTTGATTTTCTTCTACTTCTATTCCTGCTGCTAGATTCTGCTGGCTATTATCCACCACAGTCCTCTCCCCTCCTTATATCTCGTTGTTCCCCTGACCAAGCGTTTTTATGGAAAGCACCCACGTCTCTGTAGAAAATTCTACGCTTCGCCCTCTATTACCGCCAGAATCTGTTGCTACTATCTTAATCTTATATTTATTAAGCCATTCTGATGTCTGTCGCACATTTCTACTTCCAACTGCTAAAAAATCAGTTTGGGCTCCTGGGATGGAAAACATCTGGGCCCCTCCTGCAAATTTTGCTTTTAAACGGGACCGTAAAGCCCCTCTCTTACAAACTGCATCTATTAACGCCGGGACCGCTGTATCAGCAAATTTGCCAGGCTTATCTATCGTGCTTTCTTTTCCTCCCCTGCTTTCTGGAAGCATAATATGAGCCATCCCTGCTACTTTTGCCACAGAATCATAAATGACGAGACCTATACACGATCCCAAGCCTAGTGTGACAAGAACATCCGGAGCCGTGACGACAACTAAATCTGCCATTCCAACGTGAAAGGTATTTGCCATCGTTTACTGTACCCCCAGCTTCTCTAGCAGTCCTTCTAGAGAACCGGGATCTGGAATCATAACCACATTTCCTTGAACAGAGAGACTTGACTCACCTAATCTCAAAGTTGTGTTTACTACCAGAGCAGTATCTCCCGTCTGCCCAAAAATAGAGATAACGACATCAAGGACGGCAGCCAACATATCGTGGGCTACACCTGGGACAGATATGGAATAGGTGCTGCCTACAAACATATTAATAGAGTTCAAAAACGAGCTAAGAATAATATTCCCTACTTCCGACAAAGCACTGTCCCGTAATTCCTGGGGGAGAGAGGATATATCGATTCCTTCGCCAAATTGTTTCGTTATAAGTAAATCCACCAAGGACTGGGCATTTTCCTCTTTTTGTATAAAAATAAGGCTGCATGGGAACTCTCCCTGAGAGCGCACAAAAACAGCTGCAACAAGGCTAAGTGCCGGACCATAATGGTTACCCAAATCATAAATAGACACGAGTTCTGCTTTAGGAACATCCATGTCCACAGGTTTCCCAAGCAGTTTAGATAGAGCTGTCGCTGCATTACCTGCTCCTATATTGCCCACTTCTCGGATAGCATCAAGCTGTAAATGGCTGAAATCTTTAAGATCCATGGCCCCCCTGACTCCTTCGCTCTACTTGGTGCAAAGAGACGCAACATCAAGGATAAGGGCTACATTCCCATCTCCAAGAATTGTCGCTCCAGCAATTCCTTTAATTTTAGAGAGGAACTTTCCAAGAGATTTAATAACAATTTCCTGCTGTCCTATCAATTCACTTACAATAAAACCAACCTTGTTTCGCCCAGCTTTTACCACAACAACAGGATATTCATCCTGTTGATCTGTCTCCAAATGAGTCCCCAGCAAAGAGGCGAGATTTGAAAGTGCCAACACATCGCCGCGCAAAAGAGTGGCAGGAGTTCCGTGCATTGTTTTAATGTCCTCTTTACGAACAAGAATTGTTTCCTCTACATTCTCCAAAGAAATAGCATATATCTCGTCACCAACTTTAACGAGCAACGCCAACACAATGGCCAGCGTAAGAGGAAGACGTATTAAAACACGAGTCCCTTTTTCACGCATACTTTCTATTTCAAATTGGCCGCTAAGAGCTTCTACTTTCGTCTTGACTGCGTCCATACCAACGCCTCGTCCAGAAATATCCGTCACAGCATCAGAAGTACTAAAACCTGGCAAAAGAACAAGTTGAATCAGTTCTTCCTCAGTCATGCCGTAGCTTTCTTCTTCAGTGATAAACCCTTTTTCTACAGCTTTTTCACGGACTCGATCTGAGTTTATTCCTTTCCCATCGTCGTCCACTTCTATAATGACACCGCTACCTTCCTGGTAAGCAGAAATCTTAATGACGCCTGTATCTGTTTTACCAGTTTTAACTCTGTCTTCAGGCTTTTCTATGCCATGATCAATGGAATTCCGAATAAGATGAACAAGAGGGTCTCCAATTTCATCGATCACCGTTCGATCAAGCTCTGTATCTTGTCCTTCTATTTGCAGATCAATTTTCTTTTCCATAGATTTGGAGAGATCTCGTACAAGACGAGGGAAACGATCGAATATAAAAGAAACTGGAACCATCCGTAACTTCGTCACCAACTCTTGAATATCTCCAGATATACGCCCTAACTGAGAGAGAGGCTCATCAAAGTCACGCAGCCGAGCTTCCTGAACAAGGCGCTCAATTCTGGCTCTCCCGATCACAAGTTCTCCCACGAGGTTCATCAATTTATCGAGACGGCCAATGTCGACACGTACAGTCTGCCCCGCTCTTTTTGATGCGTTATGACGAGAGGGGCCGTTCTGAGTAATTGACTCTGCGCTACTTCGTGCTACAACTTCTTTCTCTGGGGAAGAAGAAACATCCTTAGTGCCTACTTTTTCCTGTTCCTTTTCTCTCCAAGAAGGAGACCCTGCTTTCTCTATGGAAACCTTTTCAAGTTCGCTGATTCTGGATAATGCTTCCTGTAGAGATTCTTCAGAATCATGAGTTGCTATATATATTTCAAAAGAGCGATCAAATTTTTCATTTTCTAGATCCTCAACTGGAGGGGCCGTTTTAATAATATCTCCCATCTCATCTAATCGATTAACAACCATATACGCACGAGCAGCTTTAAGCATACACTCCTTGGAAAGACGTACATCTACTTTAAAGACATCCATTCCAAGACTATTTGCCTCATGAATCCATTGTTCCTCGTGGTCTGAGAGAACTTCATGTATCGTATTTTCTTCTTGTCTTTCATCTTTTTGAGGAACAGTCTGATGAAGGGCTTCTATAAGATCGTCTATAGAGATAGAGGTGTCTTTATCACCATTTCGAATAGCTTCGACCATGGTCTGCAGAGTATCAAGAGAGCGGAAAAGCAAATCTATGTCGCCACTCTGCAATTGGGCTTCTCCACGACGTACTTTATCGAGCCTGTCTTCTATAGAATGGGTAAGAGTTGACATCCGATCAAACCCCATCGTGGCAGACATTCCCTTCAACGTATGAGCTGAACGAAAGATTTCGTTAATGACCTCCATATTGCCTTGGTCCTTCTCTATTTCAAGAAGGAGATCATCAAGATGTAAGAGATTATCAGTAGCTTCATCCAAAAAAGCACCTAGATATTGATTCAAATCTATTCCTGTCATTGGGCATCATCTCCAACCACAATTTTCACTCGTAAAATGGACTCAAAAAAATCTATTCTAGCTATTTTCAATATATCTCGTTATCACAGTAGGAATATTATAAAGAGGCGCTATCTCATCGACAATCCCAGCCTCCACAGCCGAGCGTGGCATTCCATACACCACACATGTCTCTTTCGACTCAGCAACAATATAAGCTCCTTTGCTATGCAATAATGCCGCCCCATCAGCACCATCTCGACCCATTCCAGTTAATATAACACCCAAGACTCTTCCCCCAACTTCGTCAGCAAGGCTCGTAAAGAGCATATTTGCTGACGGTTTTACTGAAAGGAGGGGCGGTAAATCCGAAAGCTCACATATTAATTTCCCATCAACGGTATGGCGTACCAAGAGATGGAAACCTCCTGGGGCTATCACCGCCATTCCAGGCCTTAAGAGCGCCTTAGGGTACCCCTCTATTACCGTAAGTTTTGATACGGCATCAAGACGTTTTGCAAAAGATGGGGTAAAATCCTGAGGCATATGTTGAACCACAACTATAGGCAAAGGGAAATCCCCCGGAAGTTCGGAAAGGACATACTGCAACGCCCGAGGGCCACCAGTTGAAGCTGCTATAGCCACTATTTCAGGGGGCTGCTTCTTTATCTCGTTTCCCCCTTTAGGAATATAAACAGGGTGCTCATGTAAAAGATCCTGTTTTGACAGCATGGCAGTGCTCGCTGCCAAAACTTTAGCTATCAGCTCCTCTCCCACATCCTTCATATTGAGAGATATGTGCCCGGAAGGTTTCGCCACAAAATCTACCGCTCCTGTGGCAAGGGCCTGAAAAGTAGCCTGAGCCCCTTCTTGAGTTACGCTACTTACCATGATAACAGGTCTTGGATAATCTTTCATAATAATTTTAAGAGTCTGAAGTCCATCAAGCTTTGGCATTTCCATATCGAGAGTCAAAACATGGGGATCCAATATCTTTATCTTCCTTAATGCATCTTCCCCATCTCTCGCTGTACCTACCACTTCTATATGTGGGTCTGAGCTAAGAATATCGCTAATTATTCTTCTCATGAAGGAAGAATCATCTACTACCAAAACCTTTACTTTAGACGTTATTGTTTCTGTCATTTCCACCCATTCCTATCTATTGGACAGTTCCTGTTGACGAATAAAAGCACCAAGGCTTCTTTCTGCGGCAAGAGGTAATACTTCAAAAGATACCCCCACTTCAGCATCTTCTGTTTTTTCGAGAACTCTGGCCACTGAAGCAAAAACCAGAAAAACTACATCAGCGGAAGAAAGTCGACAAAGACAACGGCGACCTCTTTCAAAAATTTTTCTCTGAGTCAAATTCACTCGTAAAGCACATCCCCCCAGACTGATATCTTTCGCCATCATTGAAAACCATTTTTGGGGAGAAAACACAGTATGCCCTATTTCATCCAGGAAGCAAAGATCTAATTTAAATATACAAGGGACACGAACAAAACGCCGTCTCTGTAGCCGTATAACATTCCCCATCGGTTCAAGCCAAAGAAGAGGGACACGGTCTGTTATGGAACTGCGTAAAATAGACGCCTGAGTCTCATAAAGAGCCCCTTCTATTTCAATGGAAAGAGCCAGCTCTAGATTCTTATGGGTCGGCAACAACGCTCCTTTCAACATCGGATGGGCCACTGCGAGATAGGGACATCGCATATCTTCCAGCCGAGAAGGATAATGTCCCTTATAAAGACCTGCTCGAATATCCAGCAAGACTTTTGATCCGATATGTTCTTTTAACATGGGAGAGAACTGAGTAAAATCCATCTGTTACAACTCCATCCTTTGTACGCCTCGAACTAATCGCAAGAAAAAAGTTTTTAATCCCCGGCTAGGAGGCAAAATCTTTTGTTCTTTATCCCCCATAAAGCCAAGAGCAAGTGACCTGAAGGAGACAGAAGCCAAAGAGTAAGGATACTCACGTAACACCGGTCGTTGCAAACGTATAGCTTGTCGTACCTTATCATCAGCAGGGATAAAACCATCATAAGTAACGTCAAGGCTTAAAAACCGATGCGCCACTTTTCGAATTCTCTCTGCTGTCTCATCGGCCTCTCTCTTTCCATGAGCCATATTTACAACAAGATGAACATCTGCTTTGCTTTTAGACTCGAGAGCCAAAACTTTCATGAGCCCGTAAGCATCCTGAATTGATGGGGGTTCTGGTGTTGTAACTACCATTACCGAATCTGATGCTAAGGCAAAAGTTAAAACATCTTTATGAATACCTGCTCCTGTATCAATAATAAGAAAATCTGCCTTTTTTTCCAGAGAGGTCAGCTTTTCAAAAAGCCTTAAAAACGTATCCTCATCGGCATCTGCCATCTCCTGCATACCGCTTCCCCCTGGTATAACCGCCACTCGGGCATCGACGTCTATCATTACCTCGTCAAAATCTCGAGAGCCACGAACTACATGTGCAAGAGAGTAGCGAGGAGCCAGGCCCAAAAGAAGGTCTATATTGGCCATCCCCATATCTGCATCCATAAGGATAACTGACGCGCCAAGATCCGACAAAGCCAAGGATATATTTACAGAAAAGCTGCTCTTTCCTACTCCACCTTTGCCACTTACTATAGCTAGCGATCGTGTAGGTTTTAAAAAAACATTTTCTTTATCTTTCTTTTTCTCCACTAAAAGTCGAAGCTCGCCCGCTTGATCTAAAGTAGATTTTTTCTCCTCTTCATGCACCGAGAGTCTCTCCTTCTCCAAGGAAAAGATCGATCATCTTGCGAGAGTTCGCCACTTCTATATCATTCGGCACATTTTGTCCTGTTGTCAAAAAAGAAACCGGGATATTGTTTGTCAATAAAATATTTAATAGACAACCATAATTTGTAGTCTCATCAAGTTTAGTAAAAAGAATATGGGAGAGGGGGAGGCATCCCATTCGACTCACCACATCCCTCATATCCTCATTCTTCATATTTGAGGCAAGTACAAGATGAAGAGCATCAGGTTGAAAAACTTTATACAGTTTTTGCAGCTCCTCAAAACGTTCTGTATCTTTCTGGCTTCTTCCAGCTGTATCTAACAAGATTAAATCTGCTGTCTTATATTTATGCAATATACCTTCTATGTCTTCTGCATCGAATATAACTTCAATAGGAACTCCTAAAATTTTTGCATACGTTCGAAGCTGTTCTACAGCTGCAATACGGTAGGTATCAGATGTAAGCAAGAGCACCTTTTTATGCTCCCACAGGGCATGGATTGCGGCTATTTTGGCAATAGTCGTCGTTTTCCCCACCCCTGTAGGGCCAATAAACATGACGCGCTGTCCTCCTATTGCCTCTACGGGCGTAGTAGCTGCTGTCTGAATTTGAGCAGCTAGCCACTCAGGGAAAAGATCTTGCGACAATTGTTCCCTTTTAAAACGATTTCCCAGGGATTGCGCTAATTCTGAATCCATCCCTTTTTCAGTCAACATATACACAAGTTCTGGAACTTTCTCCTCAGATACAACGGGGTGTGAATAATCGTCGAGTCGCTCTAGCACTCGATCAAGTTTTTCATAAATACGAGTTACTTCCATATGAAGTTTCTCTTGAGGTTCCGCAGTTTTTTCCTCTTTTTTTATGCTTGCGGCTTCCGCCTCTTTCGTGTTCTCTCCATGATGAGCCAAAGCCAAGCCTTCCGAAGAAAAAGCGATTTTATCCTTTACTTCCGGAGATTGTGTGCCCCCTGATGAAGACGACGGAGATTGATGTGATTCAATAAGGCGCTGAAAAGCAACAAGGCGTTCTCGAGTAGCTTCAAGTTCTTCCCGCTTCTCCTCCTCAAACACCCCTGCCGTTACAATCAAGACTTTCCTTTTAAAAAAGCCTAAAAAACCGCCTACTTTTGCCGGCCTTGTGGATAAAATAACAGCATCTCTTCCCAATCGCTCACCGGCAATTCGTATGGCATCTGCATCATTTTTCGCCTCAAAAGAAATTTGCCGCACTATACGCATCAATCATTCCACCATCCCTGCGGATTTTAATTGGACACCTTGGGATATTTCATTATAGGATACAACATAAACTCCCGGCAATGTCCCTTCAAGAAGACGACGAACTATAAGCCGCACTTCAGGGTGAGTTAAAAAGACAGGAAGATGCCCCCCCATAGCCATTTTTTCTACCATTTTCGATGCTGCCGACATAAGCCCCTGAATACTTTCCGGATCCATATTAAGTTGCCACCCCTGAATTAAGTCCCCCTGTAAACTTTCCTTGATTTTCTGCTCCCATTGAGGAGAGAGGGTTGCCACAGTAATGAAACCATCGTCCCCCTGGATTTTAAGAGAGATAACCCTCGATAAGGCTTCCCTTACACGCTCTGTAAGGTAATCTACACTGCGAGTTACCCGTCCATGATCTGCTAAAGATTCAAAAATAGAGACGAGGTCTCGGATGGGGATCTGCTCTTTAACTAAATTCTGCAATACCTTCTGTACTTCTCCAAGAGATAACACGCCTAACATCTCTTCTATTACAGCTGGGGAACTTTCTTTTACTAGATCCGTAAGTTTCTGAACCTCTTGTCTCGTAAGGAGCTCCGATCCATAGCGTTTAATCGTCTCTGAAAGGTGCGTCGCCAATACAGAAGGAGCATCGACCACTGTATACCCCATAGATTCTGCTTTATCCCGCAATTCAGGAGAAATCCATGTAGCCTGAAGTCCAAAAGCCGGTTCTACAGTAGGAACTCCCACTATGTCTTCTTCTACATTACCTGTATTCATTGCCAGGTAATGATCTGGAAGCAATTCGCCGCGCCCTGTCTCGGCTCCTCGTACTCGAATAATATATTCCGAAGGTTTAAGCTGGATGTTGTCGCGAATCCTGATAGGAGGGACTACGAGGCCAAATTCCAGAGCCATCTGTTTACGAATCGTCCCAATCCTATCGAGCATATCCCCTCCTTGAGAGGGATCTACAAGAGGGATGATTGCATATCCAATCTCTATTTCCATGGGATCTACAGTTAAAAGGCGCATCACATCTTCAGGAGAAGCTGGTGCTGGAGCAACAGGAGCACCTTGAGCACTGGGACCTGAGCTTTGCCCTCCTTTGACCTCTTTGGATGAACGAGAAGGAGCTGTTTGTGCCTCCGTCTGTTGTATTTCCCCCTCTCGATAAACCCAGTACCCCATAAGAGCGAGAAATATACCGAGAATAAGGAAGGGCACTGTAGGAAGTCCTGGGACAAAAGCCAGAGCGAATAGCAAAACAGCGCCGATAAAAAGAGGCCTTGGATATGACATAAGAGATGCAAAAATATCGCGACCAAGATTCCCTTCACCAGCAGCTCGTGTAACGATAACACCAGTAGCGGTAGAAAAAAGCAGAGCTGGAATTTGAGAAACCAAGCCGTCTCCCACAGTGAGAAGACTATAAACAGACCCAGCCTGCCCCAATGTCATGCCTCGCTGAAGAACTCCTATAGACAAACCACCAATAATATTGATAAGGGTAATAATAAGCCCAGCTATAGCATCTCCTTTTACAAACTTAGAGGCTCCGTCCATCGCTCCATAAAAATCCGCTTCACGTTGAACCTCTCGACGTCGATTTCGGGCCGTATCTTCATCAATAAGTCCCGCATTTAAGTCAGCATCAATGGCCATCTGCTTTCCTGGCATAGCATCAAGAGTAAATCGAGCAGCTACCTCAGCTACTCGTTCAGAGCCTTTCGTAATAACAACAAACTGAATAATAACAAGGATGAGAAAAACGACACCGCCGACTACATAGTTTCCCCCAACAACAAAATTACCGAAAGCACTAATCACTTTCCCTGCATCGGCACGAAGAAGAATAAGCCGTGTAGTAGAAACATTCAGCGCCAATCGGAAGAGGGTAACAAGAAGAAGCATAGTAGGAAAAGAAGCAAGCTCAAGAGCCCTCTGTACATAAAAAGTTGAGAGGAGAACCACAACTCCCAAGGTAATATTAGTGGCAAGAAGAATATCAAGAAGCCATGTAGGGACTGGAATAATCATCATGGCTACAATCATCATAACCATGATAGCTAATCCTATGTCGGAATACAAAAGGAACCGTTTTATAAAAGAATTCTGAGACGTAAGTTCAGCCACTCAGGCTCCATCCTCTCTCTTCTAAGTTAATGACCATAAGCATCTTTCTTTTTAAGCTTATAAACGAAGGCTAATACTTCTGCCACAGCTTTATATAAGGCATGAGGAATTTCATCGCCTATATCCGAAGAATCGTAAAGAGCCCATGCTAAAGGTTTATTTTCTACTATGGGGACCTTATGTTCCTCTGCTATTTCACGAATTCTTTGAGCTATAAATCCTTTCCCCATGGCCACGACAACAGGTGCCTCCATAAGGTTTTTGTCATACTCCAAGGCAATAGCAAGAGTGGTGGGGTTTGTTATAACTACATCAGCATCTGGCACAGAAGCCATCATACGACTTCTAGCCAGTTCCCGTTGTTTTTGGCGTATTTTGCTTCGTAACATGGGGTCCCCTTCCATCTGTTTATACTCTTCTTTAATTTCTTGCCGACTCATTCGAATGGATCGTTCGAACTCCCACTTTTGGTACAAATAATCGAAAAGAGCAATAGAAAGTAAAAGAAACGCCAATTTCATAGAAAGTTTCCATATCTTATGGAAGACCAAGGCTAATCCACCTTCAAGAGGCAATTGCAACGCCCCTACAAGTTCCTTCACTTCTTTTCGAAGGGCAGAATAAATCACAATACAAAACAACGCTGCCTTGATAAGCCCTTTAAAAAGCTCAACAAGAGAGCGCAGAGAAATGATCTTCTTGAGACCGGATACAAGATTAAAACGGTCTGGTTTCGGTACGAGAGGCTTACTGGTTATTACAAAACCAACCTGTGCCACTGTTACCCCCAAAGCAGCCAAAGCTGCCGCTCCTCCAAGAGGAAGCCAAACAAATACCAACATTCGTAATCCATTAATCCACAAAGAATGTTGCCATCCTGCCTTACCCAGTTCTGTCTGCCCCATTAGTGCAATCGTATTTTGGAGGTAGGCAACTAGTTCCTGCCAAAAAAAACCACCTAAAAGCGAAAGCCCCAAAAGGCCCACTATAATTACAATAGAGGCTCCTAGATCCTGACTTTTCGCTACCCTGCCCTCTTCGCGCTCACGACGACGCTTTCGAGGTGAAGCTGGCTCTGTTCGTTCCTCCGCAAAGAACTGAAGATCCCACGTTATAGAAGAGCATGTTTCCATATCATGACATTTTTCAATGCCATCTCTATATACTCCCCCATATTGGCAGAAATAAGGTCTACAGTTAAAGGTAAAACCACCATCAAAAGAAAAAGCCCTAGTGCTATTTTGAGAGGGAGCCCCAATACAAAAATATTCATCTGCGGAACTGTCCGAGCTAAAAAACCAAGCCCTATATCGGCTAGAAGAAGAGCTCCATAGAACGGCAGCACCATTCTCACTGCTAGAACGAACAACTTCTGAAGCCACAGCCCTACCCCCATATCCGCAGGAATGAAAAGGGAAATCTTCCCTATCGGAATTAATTTTAAACTCTCTACTACGGATTGTACCAGAAGCAGATGGCCGTTCCAGTGAAAAAAGAACCATAATCCTATCAAAAAGTATAACTGCCCAATAATAGAACTTTGCTCCTCACTTAAAGGGTCTAGAAGACTCACCATAGCTAGGCCCATAACATTTCCTATCAGTTCTCCAGCTACCTGAAGAGCATAGAGGGGAAGGGCCGACAAAAAGCCCAAAGCAGTTCCAATAAAAAATTCTCGCGTTCCACAAAGAATAATAGAGATCCAGTTTGAGAAAATTGCAGTGGGAATCGAAAGATCGGCACTCCCAACTGCCGCAATAGATATGAGAACAGCTGCCCAGAAGCGAGCCGGAAGGGGTAGAGATGGCGCTACAAAAACAGGGGAAGTAAAAAACATTCCAATAAAGCGCAAGCCAACTATAAGATAAACAATTAAACCTTGAGAAATCTGGAAAGGCTCTGTCATTGTATGAATTTTTCAAGCTGTCCTAAAAGAAAACGTGTCAAATCCCCGACCTGTCCAAAAATCCAGGGGCCAAAAAGCACAAGGGCAGCTAGCACCGCCACTATTTTAGGGATGAAAATAAGAGTTTGTTCCTGAATAGAAGTAGCTGTTTGAAGTATACCAATTACTAACCCTACAATCATAGCTACCAATAAAACAGGAAGAGATGTAAGTAACATAACCCACACCGAGTGGCTTAAAACATCGTACATACTGAAAGAGTTCATCGCTTCTCCACCAGCCTTTCTACGAGAAGCTCTTGAAGAGACTCATTATCACTAAATCCCATCCATCCGCCATCACAAACAAAAGGATTTTAAAAGGAAGTGAAATCATCATAGGCGGTAACATAATCATCCCCATGCTCATAAGAACACTTGCTACAATCATATCTACTACAATAAAAGGGATAAAAATGACCACTCCCATTTGAAAAGACGTTTTAAGTTCACTTAACATGAACGCTGGAAGGAGAAGACGCGTAGGAACATCGTCCACGTTCTTAGGTCGTTCAACACCCGCCATCCTTACCATAAGAGAAAGCTCTTCCTCTCGAGTGTAACGAAACATAAATTGCCTCATAGGCACTACAGTTTTCTCCCATGCCTGAGAAGCGTTAATAGATCCTGAAAGATAGGGAGCGAGAGCTTGATCATATACTTGTGTCCATGTGGGGGTCATTATAAAAAGGGTCATAAATAAAGCTAATGTTACAAGAACTTGGTTGGGAGGTGTTTGTTGCAACCCTAAAGCACGACGAACAAAACCAAGAACCACAAGAATCCGTGTAAAACTGGTGAGCATGAGCATAATGGCTGGAGCAAGGCTCAAAACTGTAAGCAAAGCCAATATTTGAAGGGTTAAAGCTACATCTTGTGGAGACTCTGCTGCACGAACCCCAAACTCAAGTGCTGGCAAAGGAACTGCTGGGATGTTACTCTCTGCACAAAATCCCGCTGCCCTAATTCCAAGGCTCCATATTAGTACTCCCATAAAAACGAGGAAGCTAACAATCTTTCTTTTCACTATGTCCTTCTCCTTGTAGCCACTCTTCATATCCCCATTTCCCCACCACTTTCGAATTACTCCCGACAAGTAGAGCCAAAACATCTGGTCCGCACTTTACGACATAGAGAACTTCTCGCCCTAATCGTAGAGTAGAGAGCACCTGTAGCCTGGAGTCTTGTTTAAAGGCCTTTCCTGGACGAACATAATGGACAAGAATCCAAGATGCTCCTCCTAAAATAGACAAAGCGATAACAACTCTGATGAGATACGTAGTCATACTGGGAAAAGATGCCGCCCCATAAGCAGTTCCCCCCGTAAATAAAAAGAAAAACCCAGCCAGTAACGCTATAAAGCGACCGCCTGGGATAATTTTTTTCATAATTTTCACACCGCAACTCTCTCAAAAAAACTTCTTTAAATTCATTTTAACCCAGAGCCTTATTCAAGGCCTCCACAACCCTATCAGGTTGGAAGGGCTTGACAATAAAATCCACTGCCCCAGCCTGTATCGCTTCTATAACCATAGCTTGTTGCCCCATAGCACTGACCATAATAACTTTAGAGGCAGGATCCAAAGCCCTAATTGCTTTCACTGCATCAATGCCATTCATTTCCGGCATAGTAATATCCATAGTCACAATATCTGGATGTAGTTTTTGATAGGCCGCCACTGCCACTTTACCGTTTTCTGCTTCTCCGACAACTTCAAAATCATTTTTTGTGAGGATATCTTTAAGCATCATCCTCATAAAGGCAGCGTCATCGACAATTAACACACTCTTCGCCATACCTGCACCCCTCACTTATTGAACTCTTAAGTTATTTATAGCGTTCGGGATCTACCAGACGTGTTCACTATCTCTGTGATACGAACACCGAAATTTTCATCAATAACAACAACTTCCCCTCTGGCAAGGAGCTTGCTATTGACAAGGATATCCACTGGCTCCCCAGCCATTTTATCCAATTCTATCACGGATCCCGGAGTCATGTTCAATATTTCTGAAATGCTTTTTCGAGTACGCCCCAACTCCACTGTTACCCGCACTGGAATATCTGCAATAAGATCAATATTGCTAGATACCTGTCCACTTTCCACCTTTGAAACAAGGGGCATAAATTCAGCAGGACGAACTTCCACTTGGGAAACCTGCGAAGCAGCTCGCGATCGAGGTGCATTTTCTTGAGCAGGCACATCTCCGCGAGGTATTGTTGTTTTCCCTGATGGTACAGCCTTTGGCGGAGCTACATTAGATTTTGCCTGCTGAGATTCGGCAGGCGACATAACGGCTAAAGCTTCATCAGCTATATATTTTGCGGCACTGAACGGCGTAAGAATCCATAAGGGGAACTCTCCCACTCCCTCTATCGTCACAGGATACTCTATTGACCAAATATTTTCTTCCGGACCAGAGGCAGAAAAGGGCAACCATTCCCCTTTTTCCAAAGCCGACGTAGCGTTGTCCGGCATCAGACGGCGTCCACCTAAAATACCACTCATATTCGTAAAAGAAGCCCCTACCATCTGACTCAAACCCTCTTGGGCCGCGTTAAGATAAAGCTCGCTGGCGTCATTGGGCAATTCTTTGCCTTCGCCACCCATCATAAGATCTGCCAGAACCAAGGCCCCATGCTCCGCAAGTACCACTACTAGGGGGGTATCATTCAAGCCTTGGCATGTAACACGAAAGCAGAAAGCCCCTTCCCCAGGTTTGAGGACAAAATCCTTCTGAGGAAGAACCTCTTGTTTTTTCTGTGGAACTGTTACACTTCGCCCTGCCAACATACCAAAAACGTTGGTAACAGCCGTAGAGAAAACATCATTTACGCCGTCTAATACTTTTGACTGCTCAGGAGATACATCCGGAAGTGTTCCGCCACTTTCTTCTTGAGTCTTCAGCGTATGTCCTTGGAGAAGGGCATTTATTTCTTCCTGACTCAACAGCTCATCTATCATCTTTGACTCCTCCCTCGTTATCGGGAATCATCTCTTCGTCATAGAGAATGTTTAATACCTCTATTGCATAACAGTCGTCTAGGCTTCCTGGGCGTCCCTGAAACTTTATCATGTTGCCTACACGAATATCAGCGGCACCATCTACCGTCTCATCTAGTTTTACTACATCCCCAGTACGAAGCTGTAAAACATCATCAACACTGAGAATCGTATGCCCCAACTCCACAGCCACAGGAATTCGAACATTCCCGAGATGGCGAACAATAGCCTCTCTCGCCCCTTCTTCTTTCTTTCGCCCAGTGGAAGCGAACCACTGCTGAGAGCTTAATTTGTCCATTAAAGGTTCCATAAGGAAATAGGGAATACAAATACTGATCATCCCTTCCACATCTGCCACTTTCAGTTTTAAAATTACTAACAACACCATATCGGTGCCAGGACAAATTTGGACAAAAAATGGGTTGCTCTCCATGTTTTCAAAACGGAAGCGAACATCTACTACAGTACTCCAGCTTTCTTCGAGAAGTTCGAGCATCCTCATAATAACTCGTTCTATAACCATACGCTCAATATCTGTAAGATCACGAGCTTTCCCCGAAAATTCGCCTTTACCACCTAACATTCGATCAATAATGGCGAATACTAAGTTAGGATTAATCTCAATCAAAGCATTCCCGCTAAAGGGATACATCTCCAATATTCCTATAACTGTCGGCTGAACAAGAGAGCGGACAAATTCATCGTAAGCCAATTGATCTACAGAAGCAACCTCCGCAGATACCATAGAACGGACCATGGTAGAAAGAGTGGTGGTCAGCTGTCTGGCAAAGGATTCATGAATCATCTGTATAGCCCGGAGCTGATCTTTGCTGAATTTATCAGGTCTTCGGAAATCATAAACCTTAATTTTTCTCTCTTCAGAATCAGCACTCATAGAATCTAAATCAAAACTGCCACTCGAGAGAGCATCTAGCAAAGAGTCTATTTCGTTTTGTGAAAGAACGTCTGGGCACATAGCTCCACCACCTCCTCTAGTTGTTATTTAAAGATCATCTATTGAAGGACAAAACTCTGGAAAAGAACCCTCTTTACGGGAACCTGTCCTTTTACTGGGGGAACCATCACGTTAATACCCTGCTTCACCTCTTCGGCAAGTTCTAGAACTCCTTCAGCACTACGTAATTCAGAAGCCGTCTTACCTTTGGCTACAAGGAGCACTTCATTAGTAATACGCATCTTCCAGCTCTCTTTCTGCAAAGTTTCAAGAGCTTTAGGACTTGAAAGCTCCAAAGCCAAAGTGAAGCTCACCACTCCCCCATCCACACCAGAAAGGTTCGTTATAAACTCTCCTATGTTACACACCGGGCCCGGCTCTTCAATGCTGACCCCAGAAGCAGAAGCTACAGAAGCAGGTCGAAGCAAAAATCGACTTGCCAATAATCCGCCTCCAAAACCAACACAAAAAGCAATGACCCCTATCATAATAAACACGAGAAATCTTTTCATCATGTCGTCTTTCCTCCCAGAGGTTTATTGTACATCATTTGGGATACTGGGAAAGAATCACCACATCCACACGCCTATTCAAGGCCCGATGTTCCGGCGTATCGTTGGGAACAATCGGACGGAAAGCACCATAAGAAACGGCTTGAAGTTTTCGAGGCTCGATACTTCCGCTTTCCTGAAGATAAGACGCTACCGTAGCTGCCCGTAACGCTGCTAGTCCCCAATTATTTTTCAAAGGTCCCCCCCGAAGGGGAACACTATCTGTGTGCCCTTCTATAGACATAGCCGGAACTATATTTTTCAGATGTTGAGCTAATTTGTAAAGGATCCGTTTCCCCTCTGGTTTCATATCAGTTTGGCCTGTATCAAAAAGAAGCTGATCAGAAATAGAGACCGTGATTCCACGCTGGTCAACTCGAACAACTGCCTGATGTTCCAACCCTTCCTGTTTTAAAAAAAGCCTCAACCCTTTTGCTATTTCCCGGGTATCGACGGTATTTTTATCCGATTCTCCCGCATCCCGTCCTTCAAATCCGCCATATGCACCTCCACCTTCCTCTAAAGATCTTCCCCCTGGCAAAACACCTAACGCTCCTTTGAAGGAAATGATCATCTTTTGGAATTTTTCGACATCCAAATTAGAGAAGGAAAAGAGAAGAACAAAAAAAGTCAACAACAACGTAACCATGTCGCTATACGTCGTCAGCCAATTCCCGGATTTTTCTTCATGTTGTCGTCGACGACGAGCCATTATCAAGCTACTCCTTCTTTAGCTTGACGCTCTTCTTCTTCCAACTGTTCCCGCTGCTGTGGCGGAAGGAAAACTTTCAATTTCTCCTCTACTATCCGCGGATTTTCCCCTGCCTGAATCGCCAAAACACCCTCCACCATAAGTTCTCTCGCCATAACTTCCTCCGAAGACCGCGTTGAAAGCTTTCGAGAAATAGGAAGGGCAAAGACATTAGCAATAAAGGAACCATAAAAAGTAGTAATAAGAGCAACAGCCATGCCTGGCCCCAAAGCATCCGGATCATCCAGGTTCTTTAACATAGCAATAAGTCCAATCAGCGTTCCCAACATTCCGAAGGCAGGAGCCATTTCTGCCGTTGTATCGAACATACTCTTATTAGATACATGTCGTTCTTCCAAAATGCCTATCTCTGTATCTAGAATCGCCTTTACGAGTTCTGGATCTGTTCCATCCACAACAAGCTGAATAGATTTCCTTAAAAACTCATTGTCGAGTTCTGCAACGTCACTCTCAAGGGCCAGAAGACCTTCACGCCGAGCTTTTTCTGCAAAACTCACTATGGTTTGTACCAACGAGACTAGATCTGGACTTTTTGAAAAGAAAGCACGACCCAATATTTTGCCGATATTTTTAAAACGATCCATAGGACTCGACATGATAACAACGCCTAAAGTTCCGCCAACTGTGATGAGGAGGGATGGGAAATCGACAAAAGCCATTGGGTCACCACCGACCACAATGCCTCCTACGACTAATATAAGTGCTATGGAAAGCCCTACCACTGTTGCCAGATCCACAGAATAATCCCTCCCATAATAGAGTAAAACTTTATTTTAGCTCTTCTACTCCTCCTGTTGTTGCGCATTTATAATTCCTTCTGAATAAGGACAAGGTCGCCAAATGCGGCTTCGATACGCAACTACGAGCTCAACTACATCCTCTACAGATTCACGGACTACGTACCGATGGTTGTTTATCAGTTTTATAACAGTATCTGGTGTAGTCTCTACTGTTTCGATCAGATCGCCATTGAGAATAAATTGCTCTCCATTAAAACGGGTAAGGGGTATCATCTAATTTTCCCTTTAACGTTTCATATTAACGAGTTCTTCCAAAACCTGATCGCTGGTTGTAACCACTCGGGCATTTGCCTGAAATCCTCTCTGCGCAATAATAAGACGAACAAACTCTTCAGAAAGATCCACATTTCCCATCTCCAGAGATCCACCAGAAATCTTTCCGGCCCCACCCTCTAAGGGAGAAACAACTTGCGCTATTCCCGAGTTAGCACTCTCAATAAAAGCAGTATTTCCTACTTTTTCAAGGCCAGATGGGTTCGCAAAAATAGCGAGACCAAGACGATAAAGGGCTCTACTCTCTCCATTGCTGTAAACTCCTACAACAGTGCCATCACTTCCCACAGCAAAATCGTTGAGAACGCCCATTTCGTAACCATCCCGATAATAAGCTTTTGTGGTAAAAGCCGAACCGTACTGGGTAACCCCCTCTATCTCCTCTTTCCCGAAAGACCGACCGCTAAAATCAAGCTTTATGGAAGCGTCCTCTGCTCCTAGAGCTCCAAACCCTAAGAACATAGTAGGAGTAGCGGAAGCCGTTTCTATTTTCCCATCGCTTCCGAAAGAAATAATCCCCGTGTTATCTTTTAAGGTAATGCCAGATTCGGTAGGTAACCACGCTCTCCAACGCCATTGATTATTGTCAATTTTTTCCCAACTCACTTCAAGGGTATGACTATTTCCCAAGCTATCAAATACATCTAGTTTTGTCACGTGAGTGCTAGGAATTCTTTGATTTATAGTTGTAAGCACATCCCCTGAAGCCGCCCCTTGTCGGATCTCCAGCCCCTGCCCCTTAGAAGAAGGAACCGCAAAAAGCTCCCCTACAGGGAAAGTAGACCCCAGAGAAAGCCCCTTCCCAGACTGATCTATAAAGGTGCCATCATGAGATGCTGTGACATTTGTACTAAAACGGTTTACCATCGAGGTATCGTTATCACCCCATAAAACAAGTTCACGGTCCCCACTTTGGCTTCCTAGATCATTAAACTCCACTAAATAATGGTGCTCTGTTCCATCACTTTCCGCAACGCTGAAGACCTCATAATCCATCATGGCACCCAGTTCGTACTCCCATGCATCGTTAGGTTTTCCCGCATCAGCATTTTTCATCTTTAATACACCTGATTCGCTATCGAAGGTTACATTATACGTGTTTCCGTCGAGAGTAAAGGTGTTATCATTTAATTTAGGCCGCTTCGTATTTTGATCTACACCATTGAGTTTCATTTGGATCGTCTGATCTCCCACTTTTATAGTGAGGAAAGAGTTCACGTCGGTGCCTGTGCCAAAAGTAATAGCCCTATCAACACCGTTGAGAATTCCCGTAGCCTTTACGCCATTTGTAAGAAAACCCATGGGAAGATAGGCGCCTACCCGGCTATCGAGATTGCAACGAAACCCCGAAAGAGTTGTCGCCTTAGCCGGAAGCTTTTGCCCGACAGGAATAGTCATATCCACAAGCTGGGTCCCCTTTATATAACGAGTCGGATCATTTGGGTCTGTTTCCAGAGTGTATCCTTTTAGCATATACCCAGTTCCTGACTGAACTATATTACCATTTGCGTCCAGGATAAAGTTTCCGGCACGAGAGTAGAGAGTTCTCCCCCCATCACTCATAACATAATACCCATCGCCCTGAATGGCCATGTCCGTTCTATTACCTGTATATTGAAGCTGTCCTTGAGAATGTATGGTCTCAATAGCTCCAATATTCACGCCAAGTCCCACCTGCATGGGGTTGATTCCACCACGATTATCCTGAGGGGAGGAAGCACCTCTGGATGTCTGGTAAAGAAGATCTTGAAAAGTCACTGTAGACTTTTTAAACCCTACAGTGTTGACATTCGCAATATTATTTCCAACTACATCAAGCAGAGTCTGATGTCCTCGAACTCCACTTACTCCCGTCATCAGGGATCTTAGCATTTCTGTATACCTCCTAACAATGAGAAATGCGCATTCCCTTGCTTCAGATGAGCCTACCCGTCCGTGGAGGCTTTTTATCTCTATCTCATATACATAATGTCGGAAAGATCAGGAGGAAACTGAAACCCTGTTTTACGCAACAGCAAGAACTTCCCGCATGCCGATTTCAATTTTCTTGCTCGATATGCCCGACAGGTCCGACAACACAAGCATAACACCCTTCTTTTCATCGAAACGAACTGCTTCTACCTTTCCAGCTTGAAGTTGGCCATTTTCATCATAGAAACTGACGTTTCTACCTATGTAGGAAACTGCTGTGCCTTTATTGACAGCAGCCATCTCTTCTACAACTTTAGCAACATTTGTCAGCTGCTCCACTGTGGTGAACTGAGCCATTTGAGCTATGAAGTCCCTATCTTGAAGAGGATTCAGAGGATCTTGATGGGTAAGTTGCGCAATAAGAATCTTAAAAAAAGCATCCTTGCCAAGGCCATCCTCTGTTTTTTGGCTCGTCTTTTTAGTACCATTTTGAGAGTCCGTATCTTGAATTCCCGTTGTCTTAGGAAAGGCTTCGCCTCCATAAACCGTATATTCTGTCCCCTGAACGAACATACCCCGTCCCTCCTTATGCCATCCAGAACAGCAGTCCCTGTTCCAGGTCTATTCTAAAAGCTGAGACTGCATCTACATCATCCTCTTGTGTCCCAAAGGAAAACTTCCGCCCTTTAGACTTTTGAGGGTGATGCTGCGAACCTCTTTCATCCCTTACATCTACAGAACAATCGGCTAAAACCAATCCTTGTTGTTGAAAGGAAGATTTTAAAATAGGCAGTTGCTCTTGAACTGTCTGTCTAAGCTGCTCGTTTCCAACGCGAAACAGTGCTTCCAGCCCTCGCTGTGTGGACACAAGTTCTACATCAACCCGCCCTAAAGCTGGAGGATCTATAACAACAGTAGCTCTCGTTTCTCCTCGCGTATGAAGAAACCGTAAAACATGAGACAAGCCTGTCTGAAAACATTCTGACGGGTCCCCTCCAAGATAGACACCTCTCTGAAGAGCTACTTGTGCCGCGGAGAACTCTGGCTGTTTGGCAGATACAGTTCCTGCCAAAAGGACTCCCTCCTCCTGCACTTTATGACGAGAGACAGAAGGTTCTTTTTCTAAAATTTCAAAAGGCATCATCGCCTCTTTGCGAGAGAAGAGCGTAGAAGAGGCACTCCCCTCATAAACAGGCATCTGTATACGAAAAGCTGATTCCCCTTGTGCTTGTCCCGAACTTTTCTCCAATAAGGAGGAATCTCCCGCTTGTTTTATTTTTTTATCGCTCAAATAGAGAGCCTCTTCTTTAGATATATTTTGTCCGTTCACCACAGGCTTGTCTGAGGTAATCGCAACCCTTTCCACAACTGCAGTAGCAGAATCCATACCGTTTTTTATAAGAGAAACTTTACGTGGAGATAAACCTAAAAGCTTCTCAAATTCTTTCTTTTTTGAGGGAAACGGTGAATTTAAAATATTCTCTTCTGTGTCGTCGTTCCCTTTTTCTTCTGGAACCAATAATGATGGAGCATCCTCTGTTCCCTCTGTTTCTTTGTCTAAACGAAGAGAATCAACTTTTTCTTCAGACTTCCATCCTGATCGCAGTTCCGACTTCAACTCTAACACCCCATCTTGTTCGCTTTCAGCTTTAGATGGAGATGAAATCATCGCGCTTGAAGTCCTCAAAGGTGCGCATCCTAGAAGAGAGAGGGACAAATCTGGCATTACGTCTCCCTTGATTTCCTTCTCATCTTCCTTCTCATCTTTGTTCTCTTCTTCTTTTATTTCGTCTGTGCCTGTAATATCTACGAGAGAAACATTTTCTGCTAACAACTCTCTGTTCTCTCCCGTCAAGAGAGTCATGAGAAGAGCAAAATCCATATTTTGTAATTCAGCTGCTCCTTGAAACATCGTTTCATTGCTTTCTAGCTGACTCTGTCCACAAAAAAAAGGCGAAGAGATCAACTGAAAAAGGCTATCGGGCATGCACTTCTCACCTATCTTTCTCTAGAGCAAGCTGCTCTGTCAATCGTGCCGCTCGTGCAGGGTCCATACGTGCCAAGATAGCTGCAACTCCATCTTCCGGCATATGAAGCAGGATCTCCACTGCTAAATCTCGTTTTAGCTCTTCCAAAATGGAAGCAGCCTTGCGAGGCGACATCTCTCGAAAGGTCTGGACTAAAGATTGAAATACTTCTACAGTTTCTGGTTCTTTTTTTATTTCCTGTTTTTGCGAAGCGACAAAAGCAGCCTCTTTCACAGCCAAATTTTTTTCTTTCTCTACTAATTCCGTCATTAACATATCGATATGAGCCTGAGCTTCATTCATAGTTGCCTCTCGCTCATTGAGACGCTCTGTCCACTCTTCAAGCTCCATACGTCTTCTTTCATCAGCAGAAAGAGGAAGAGATGATGTAAGCCCCAAACGTTCTGCCAAGGGGTGTCCTACTACAGGCAACTTATATAAAAAGGAAGACAGCGTTGGGCGTAGATCCCAAACTCCTGTTAAGTAAAGACCCGTAATAATGCCAATGACCACAAAAAAAGCAATAAAAAAAAAGCTCCACCTCCGACGTCCCTTTCCCTCTCTCTTGCGAGAAGAGGCAAGCCGAGATGAGCTCTGTTCTTCATCCACTTCCTGTTCTACTTCAGGCCAGAGTTCCTCAGGCATTCTTTAATCGCTCCCCATATTTCTCCTATATTCAGCTAATACATTTCGAACATATCGCTGAGTTTCCGAAAAAGGTGGGATCCCTCCAAAAGAATCGACTCTTGCCGGACCTGCATTATAAGCAGCAAGCACCTTCTCTACGTCCCCATTATATTTATCGGCCAGTAAAGCGAGATATTTTACTCCCCCACGGATGTTTTCTTCTGGGTCGAAAGGATCAGATACTCCTAACATTTGAGCCGTTCCCGGCATAAGTTGCATAAGCCCCATCGCTCCTTTAGGAGAAAGAGCATCTTTATTGCCACCAGACTCCATCTTTATCACAGCCCGTATAAGGTCCTCGTTCACACTGTAAGCTCTTCCATATTTTCGAATAGCCTTTTCCGCCGCAGATTGAGGATCCTCTACATGAGGTCTTTTTTTAAAGGCCGTACTTCCAAAAAGCTCTTGACCCCTCTCTGCTTCCTGAAGGACATGGACGAATTGTTCTTTTTTCTCCATCTCTCTTTTAAGGGGAGGTACTGGATAAAAACGCTCCTGTATTTGGGAAATGCGATTAAAAACTCTTTCCATTCCCATCTTACCAGTCATTGTGTCACTCTCCCATCTTTTCCACATGGCGTACAGAAGCTATATCGTCAAGCTCTTCTTGCTCCGCCAACAACAAAAATTCTCGATACTGATATCGAAGCTTCCCTACATATTTTTCCATAATGCGTACTTCTTTATGTTTTTCCACTAATCTTTCTTCTGACTGACAAATACTTTCCCTTACTTTTTGAAGGGCCTCATTCGCTTGATGGATTTCTTCTTCTATAACGTCGATAGCCTTACGGCGGTACCACATATCCTGCGGAGAAAAGACTTGGCCTTCCTGGTCTTCAAAAATACTTAAAGCTTCCTGCCTTTGCTGTTGAAGCCCTTTTACACAGAGAATGATACGGTCTTCATGATTTCTAGCCTCACTTAAAAAAAGGCGCTCTTCATCACGAATTTTTTCTCTTGTGGTAAGGATCCTTTGGAAACGCTGGATTTTATTTATCATACTTCCCTAACGCTCCTCCAATTATGGAACCGCCCTTATTCTTTTTCGGCTTGAGGGGCAAGAGACATAAGCCATTGCGTTGTTTCGTCCAAAGAAAAATGTTCATCTGTTTTCTGACGCAAAAAATTGTGGATTGACTCTATATGTTTCAAAGACCAATCTATTTTGGGGTTGGATCCATCTTTATAGGCCCCTATATTAATAAGGTCTTCAGCTTCACTATATGTAGCCAGGGCTTCTCGAACACGGGCTGCCGCACCGAGATGCTCTCTAGAAACAACGGAAGACATAACTCGACTTACGCTATTGAGAATATCAATGGCAGGATAAAAATTTCTGGAAGCTATCCGCCGTGAAAGAACTACGTGTCCGTCTAGGATACCGCGGACTGTATCGGCAACTGGCTCGTTCATATCGTCTCCCTCAACGAGCACGGTATAAATTCCAGTGATACTTCCCCGTTCTCCTGCTCCAGCCCGTTCAAGAAGTCTCGGGAGCGTTTCAAAGACAGAAGGAGTATATCCTCGCGTAGTAGGAGGCTCTCCTATAGCTAAACCAACTTCTCGTTGAGCTCTCGCCACACGAGTAACAGAGTCCATCATCAAAAGAACATTTTTACCCTGATCCCTAAAAAACTCCGCAATGGCCGTTGCCGTCAAAGCCGCCTTCAGGCGAATAAGAGGGGATTGATCCGATGTGGCAATAACAAGAACAGAACGACGCAAACCATCAGACCCTAAATCATGGTCTATAAATTCTCGAACTTCACGGCCCCGCTCCCCTACGAGGGCAATGACATTTATATCAGCCTCAGTATTGCGGGCCATCATGCCCAGCAGGGTGCTTTTCCCTACTCCGGACCCTGCAAAAATACCAATTCGCTGGCCTGTTCCAAGGGTCGTAAGACCATCTATTGCTTTAACTCCCACAGAAATAGGGGTTCGGATCATCTGCCTACGAAGGGGGTGAGGGGGTTCAGCATAAAGAGGATACAGGTCAGATCCAGCTATAGGCCCTTTATCATCCATAGGTTGTCCGAGACCGTCGAGCACTCTTCCTAAAAGCCCCTTGCCAACATGAACTCCAAGGGGACGTTCCTTAGAAACAACGTCACAACCTGGTCCCACATCTTTAAGGCTTCCTAAAGGCATAAGAAGAACTCTATCCTCTCTAAAACCGACGACTTCTGCGTTAAGTGAACGTAAGCTGTCTCGAAATCGTATTTGACATAAATCTCCCACCCTCACATCAGGGCCTTGAGACTCAACTACGAGGCCAACGACCTGCACAACTCGGCCATTAATTTTAATAAGCTGCGTTTTTGAGAGGCGAGATTCAAGTACATCTAAAAGATGTGCTCTATTCTGGTTGGGCGTCAAGGCTGGAGCCCTCCTCCATAAGCAACGTATCTATTTCTTCGTTAATTTGCTCAAGCTGTGTTCTCCAGCGGGCATCATAAATACCCATATTCGTTTCAACTATGCAACTTCCTGCGTCTACATGGTCATCTGCGTGAAATTCCAATATTTTAATCCCCCGTAAGAGATCACTATATGCATTTTTCTGACCCTCTATAAAGTCCAGATCGCAGGGGTGAAGGTATATAACGACTTTCTCCTTATCACTGATCCGATGCAAAATCGCTTCCAATACGCGAACTGCCGTTTGAGAATCTATAGAAACACTTCTCTTAAGCATTCTCGAGAGGGTCGTTTCCCATAATCTTATAAGGCAAGGAAGATGATATTGGGCAAGAGAAGCCCTCTCTTTAGAGAAAGTTTCATGAATTGAATTAAATGACTCAACAAGTCTGGAAAATCGGTGAAAATATTCTTTTTCCACTTCCTTTTGGGCCTTAGATTGACCTTCTGTATACCCTTTTTCTTGCCCCTTTTGGAACCCCTCTTTATGAGCTTGTTTAAAAAGTTTTTCCTTTTGCTCCTCTAAAGCAACTAGCACTTTTTTGTGCTCTTCTTCTAAAACAAGTTTGCGTTGAAGGAAATCTTCCTCCAGCGCTCGATTTCGACTAAGAGCTTCTTTTAGTTCCTGTTGGAGACTGGTAACTTCAAGTTTTAATTTATCTATTTCTAAAGCATGGCTATTTATGTCATCGGAAGGAAGAAGACGTTCGTTCTTCGTATCTTCCGGGAAAGACTTTTTCTGCGCTTCTTCAGAGGAAACACCAATACGAACTGCTTCCGGCAAAATTCGAACCGCTCGAATAATATTATGGCGGATATATTTAGACAACCAACTCTTCCTCTCCGCCGCGAGAGATAACTATTTCTCCTACATCTTCCAGCGCACGAATTACATTGACAATTTTTTGCTGTGACTCCTCTACGTCTCTTACACGTACAGGCCCCATAAATTCCATGTCCTCTTTCAACATTTCAGCAGCACGTTTCGACATATTCTTGAAAAATTTGCTCCGCAAATCTTCTGTGGCCCCTTTGAGGGCAAGAGCCAGTTCCTTCATCTCTACTTCGCGAAGGACTCTCTGTAAAGAACGATCGTCCATTTTAAGAATATCTTCGAAGACAAAGAGACGGCGTTTAATTTCTTCTGCGAGCTCTGGATCATTCTCTTCCAAGTGCTCCATAATATTTCTTTCTGTTCCTCGATCGGCATTATTAATAATATTCACAATAGCATCGATGCCACCAGCCAGGGTAAAATCTTGCCCCATGACTGTACTCAGCTTTCTTTCAAGCACACGCTCCACTTCCCGTAAAACTTCAGGAGTAATCCTGTCCATCCGAGCTATCCGTTTAGCTACTTCTGCCTGCATTACAGCAGGAAGCCCACCAATTACTTGTGCCGATTGTTCTGGCTCAAGATACGACAGAATCAAGGCGATTGTTTGTGGATGCTCACCTTGTATAAAACTCAAAAGTTGTTGAGGATCAGTGTGGCGCATAAAGTCGAAAGGACGAACCTGAAGGCTTGCGGTAATTCGAGCCAGCAAGTTCTGTGCTCGTTCCGGTCCCAACGCTCGTTCTAGAATATCTCTAGCATATTCCACTCCGCCACGAGCCATATATTCTCTGGCCAATAACATTTCCTGTGCGTCTTTAAGCACATCTAGCTTCTGTTCGGGAGTAACTTTCCCGAGATTTGCTATCTCAAGAGTAATGACTTCCATGGTGGCTTCATCAAAATGTTTGTAGATATCAGCTGCAATCTCATTCCCTAACGAAACGAGTAGAATCGCTGCCTTCTCTTTTCCCTGAAAATCCTTACTGCTTGACACACGTGCCATACTGCGTCCTCCTACCCCTCTATCTACATATCTTCAGAAATCCACTCTTGAACCAAGCTCGCGACCTCTTCAGGTTTGTTTTTCGCATATGCGCGCAACTGTTCTTCAAGAACAGCCAGCTCTCCTTGTGATTCCAAGAGCTCTGGCGATGCAAGAAGGTCCTGAATCGAAGGGATAGCGTTCCCACTCTCTACAGAACCTGTCCCCATCCCTTTCTGTTGACGAAGAGTTTTTCTCCTTCGCACCCACCAAAGAGCTCCGAGTGCAGACACAAGCAATAGAATCGCCAAGCCCACAAGGAACATAATGAGACGTGCACGGCGCTCTTGTTGCATTTGTTCCTTCAGCGCATCTGCCAAGGTAGTGGAGAACTTCATCCCCTGTATCACTAACTGGTCCCCACGATTTACATCCAGCCCTAAAGCAGGAGCAACAAGATTTCGAAGCTCTTCATTCCTATTTTCATCAAGCTCCGCATCTACAAGAACAGATGCCGTTAATCGCCGGATAGCACCCGGTGTATCTATTTTCTCGCTCTCTCGCGTAGAAATTTCATAGTTACTCACCACATCTGTCTTATTGTATTCGTTCATACCACTAGAAGGAGCTCCGACAGCGTAGCCCGGTATATTTGTGGTTGTGCCAGGGGCACCTCCCACAGGAGAACCTGTACCAGTGAAGCTTTCTTCCATATTCTGCTGGCTACGAAGAACGCCTTTCCCCGTTGACCCTGGGACATAATCTTTTTGCCGACTTTGTTTCTTATCAAAGTCAAGATCTACCTTTACCCGAACAACAACATGGCCCGGCCCATACACTCGTTCAAGCATTTGGCAAACTTTATGTTCCAATTCTTTTTCTTGTTGACGCTCGAGTTCTCGTTGTACGGAAGAAACTGTTTGTCCAACTCCCGATTGTGTATAAACAAAGAACTCCTGATCCAAGAGATCTGAAAGCACCTTACCACTCGTATCTACTACTGTAACATACTCTGGGGTCAACCCCTCAACACTATGAGATACAAGATGAACTATGGCTTTTACTTGATTCGGCCCAATTTCCCTACCAGGCTTCAAACGAACAAGAACAGAAGCCGTAGAAGGTTGCTGCTGTTCAAGGAAAAGATGCTGTTCTGGAATCACAATATTTACCTTCGCATATTCTATAGCTTCTACCTGACTAATTGTTCGGGCCAACTCCCCTTCAAGAGCCCTGAGGAACGTCACTCGCTGTTGAAATTCATTCATGCCCATCTTAGCTTCATCAAAAAGTTCAAGCCCAACATTGCCTCCCTTGGGCAATCCTTGTTGAGCAAGGGCCAAACGGACCTCATAAACTTGATTTTTAGGAAGCAATATGGCATTCGCCGCAGGATCTAATCGGTAGGGCACTTTCTGTTCCTTAAGATAGGCCACAATTGAGGCCTCATCGCTTACATCGAGATTGGCAAAAAGGGGCTCGTAGACAGGACGCCCTCCCCAGAGAATCAGCAATAAAAGAGCAGCCACAACCGACACGGCAGCTCCCATGATAGACCACTTCTGCCATTGCCTAAGCGAGGACCAAAATGTGAGAAATCTATTCTTTAATTGAATAAGCTCATTCATCTCAATTATCTTATATTATAAGGAATAGAAAACTAAACCGGCATGCGGGCGAGCTGCTGGTATGCGTCCAAAAGTTTATTTCGGACCTCTGTAATCATTCGCAACGCCATCTCTGCTCTTTGAACGGAAAGAACCACAGTCGACACGTCATCTACATCACCAACAGCAAGCTTTTGAACCATAACATCTGCATCTTGCTGAAGATCATTAACCTTTACGAGAGATTGGGTAAGAATATCTTCGAAAGAAGGATGCTGCGTGCAGTTGCCATCCACAGTAGACAGAGCGCTTTTCTTTTCAACTTGAGGGCCGAATTTGTTGAGATCAAGCCTAACGAGATCCATAAAAACCCTCCTCACGAGGTTTAATAAATAATGTATAAATTATCCTATGAAAGCAACTGTTTAATTTTAGCATATCATTTCACTTCGCAACGACAAAAAAGGGGACACATACTGTGTCCCCAGAAGGAAGTCGTGTAGGCCTTATGGTTTAATTTAAAATTCTTAGCCGCGGAGGATATCCAAGGCCCCATTCCACATATTCTTAACTCCATCCGCTACTGCCAAATTCGCCTCGTATGATCGGCTGGCTGTCATCATATCTGCCATTTCTCGAACTACATTTACATTAGGATAAGCCACATACCCCCGCTCATCTGCATCTGGGTGGTCCGGCTGATAAACCAGACGGGGAGGTTGCGTATCTTCTGCTATATCTACAACTCTCACGCCTCCACCACACTGTCTTTTTTCCTCCGTTGCCAGAATTTCGGCAAAAACAGGAGTTTTGCGAGCATAAGAACCACCTGTTTCTGTTCGAGTCGTATTCACATTTGCCAGATTGGAAGCAATCACATCCATCCATAACCTATGGGCAGTTAAAGAACTCCCGGCTATGTCAATTGTGCGAAATACTCTCATCACCGGCCTCCTATAACAAGGCGATACATGGAACTCTTCTTGCCCATCAACCTTGTCATGGCCTGATAAGCAAGGCGGGTTTCCGTCATTTTAGCCATCTCTATTTCCACATCTACATTATTGCTGTCAAACCGCACTTTCTCGTCATAAATCTGATGATCCAAAGGCTGGACAGCGTTAATATTCAAAGGTCCTGTCGGAATATGTTTATTATGTGTCACCTCAAGAGGCAACGTATCCGGACCAAAAACAACTTTTTTTAGCTGATCTTCAAAAGAAATTTCTTTTCGCCCGTATCCCGGAGTATTGGCGTTAGCCAGATTGCTCCCCACAGCCTGAAAACGTCGAGCTAGACCTTCGAGGTCTTTTTCTGCCACCTTCCACGCTTTATCGACAATCACAGCTAATCACCCCCCTGAAAGTAATATCGGCCTTTTCTTTCTCAGACTTTATGCCTGGGGCAAAAACATTCCCAGCTCCTCTACGAAAAGTGGGCTGAGAATCTTTATAAACGTCCCCTTCATTCCTAAACTGCGGCTCTCTATAATACCGGCGCTTTCGAGCTTTCTTAAAGCATTGACGATAACACTTCGGGTTACTCCTACTCTATCTGCGACTTTACTGGCTATTACAACTCCCTCATGAGCCCCGAGTTCCGCAATAATATGCTTTATCGATTCGACTTCAGAGTAAGAGAGAGCCCGCATGGCCATCTGAACAACAAGTCGCTCTCGTGCTCGCTCTTCAATGAGTTTGGTACGGTCATGAAGAATTTCAATACCAACAAGAGTTGCCAGATACTCTGCCAAAATAAGATCTTTCATGTAAAAAGGCTCAAAGAAACGAACCAATAACAACGTTCCCAAACGTTCAGCTGAACCATAAATAGGAACATAAAGAGTGTGTTTCTCTGGAGCATCTTCAGTTGTTACTTCATCATCAAAAAGATAACCATCTGTCTCGCTCAATATAGACTCTCGATGCTGGTTCATCCTTTCAACAAAATTCTCAGGCATATATCCTCTCTCAAGGAAATTGGCTACTGCCTCTGAATGATATTCACTGACCCAAGAATGGCCTAAAATTCGTCCGTCTCTATTAATAATATAGACATTTGCGGTAGAAAATTCGCAAAGAAGCTTTGCCAGTTTGTTATAATCCGGTTTTGTCCCTTCCCGTCTGCTTTGAAGGGCTCTTCCTACCTGTCTCGTCTTTTCAAGCAAATCTTTCATTGCTGGATCTTCGACTATAATAGAGTTTTTATCCACCATTTTCTTCTCACCTTTCACCATTATTAATCCCTCCTGATATTTTTAAAGCAAATATTTCCGCAAGTCTGTATCTTCCATGAGAGGAGAGAGTCTTTCTCGCACAAATTGAGAGTCAATGTGAATAGCCTCTCCCTGTCGCTCCGGTGCCGTAAAGCTAATATCCTCCAAAAGCTGTTCAATCATGGTATGAAGACGACGAGCGCCGATATTTTCCATTTCCGAATTCATTCTTTCAGCCATAATGGCAATTTCCTGGATGGCATCGTCGGAAAATTGTATATCCACATTCTCAGTGCTGATTAAAGCCTGGTATTGTCTTATGAGACTATTTTCCGGCTCTACCAGAATCCTTGCTAATTCCTCTCTACCCAGAGGTTGAAGTTCTACGCGAATGGGGAAACGCCCTTGAAGCTCTGGGACAAGATCCGAAGGTTTAACGCTTGAAAAAGCTCCTGCAGCTATAAAAAGAATATGATCGGTTTTAACTATGCCGTACTTTGTTTGTACAGAAGAACCTTCTACTACAGGGAGAAGATCTCTCTGTACCCCTTCCCTGCTAACATCAGGACCACTCGATGTCCCTTTCGACACGACCTTGTCAAGTTCATCTATAAACACGATGCCTTCTTCTTGTGCCTTCTCTAAAGCGATATTAGCAACACTTTCCATATCAATGAGTTTTTCTGCCTCTTCTGCCTGCAATATTTTACGGGCCTCTGCTACTTTCATACGTCTTTTCTTGGTCTTCTTGGGCAAGAGTCCTCCTAACATCTCACTAATATTCATTCCCATAGAATCCATACCTGCTCCACCAAGAAGGGGGATAGCGGCAGCCATTGCATTTTCGGTAATTTCCAACTCAACCTCTCGCTCATCGAGTTTTCCTGCTTTTAGTAGAGAAAGAACTTTATTACGGGTAGATTCCCGAATCTGATCTTCTTCTGAAGCCGAAACAGTCTCCGGTTCTTCTGCTTTTCCTGAAAAAATTTTCATAAAGTCAGGAACACCTGGTCGACGTTCCGGTTTAGGAATAAGGACATCTACAAGACGCAGCTCGGCCCTCTCCGCTGCCGGAGCTTGAACTTCTTTTATCTTATTTTTCTTAACCATGGCAACAGCAGCTTCTACGAGATCGCGAATCATAGATTCTACATCTCGCCCTACATAGCCTACTTCTGTGAATTTCGTAGCTTCAACTTTCACAAAAGGAGCTTGCGTAAGATCAGCCAATCTTCTGGCGATCTCCGTTTTGCCCACACCTGTGGGCCCTACCATGAGAATGTTTTTAGGAGCAATCTCATTAGCCAAGTTTTGTGGAAGATTCCGGCGTCGAATTCGATTACGAAGAGCAATTGCCACTGCTTTCTTAGCCCTATCTTGTCCTACAATATAACGATCGAGGAATTCCACTATAAGGCGAGGGGTCAGATTACGTCCCTCCTCTGGTACTATTATCATTCTCCAATCACCTCAACCGTTACTTCTTTATCTGTATAAATACAAATATCTGCAGCCAACTCAATAGAACGTTTCGCTATTTCTGGGGCCTCCCAATCACTTGCATCCAAAAAAGCTCTCGCCGCTGCCAAGGCAAAACCAGCGCCTGATCCAATAGCAGCCACATTATGTTCTGGTTCAAGAACATCACCAGCCCCTGAAAGAAGAAGGGTATGCTCTTTATCTGCCACGAGCATGAGCGCTTCGAGCTTTCTTAGTGCCCGATCGAGTCTCCATTCCTTTACAAGAGAGACAGCTGCCCGCATTAAATCTCCACTGTTTTCTTCGAGACGGGTCTCAAAACGCTCTAACAATGTCATGGCATCAGCTGTACTCCCAGCGAAACCAGCAATCACTTTCCCTTTATAAAGACGACGGACTTTACGAGCACCAGCTTTAATGATCTGATCCCCGAGAGTAACCTGACCATCTCCAGCCATAGCAACTGTCTGCCCTCGACGAACGCACAGAACAGTAGTTCCCTTAAACAGCTCAATCATCTCCTCTTATACTAGAAAAAGCCTTATAGTAACTTTCTTTTAAATGTTCCGCCGTTACAGTAAGATAACGTTGTGTTGTTATAAGACTTTCGTGCCCTAACAGTTCCTGCATTACGCGAATAGAGGCTCCGCCTTCCAACATATGAGTAGCAAAGCTATGGCGAAGCATATGAGGAGTTACTCCAGAAAGGCCTACCCGCCGAGCCGCTCGAACAACAACTCTTCGAATTGTGCGAATAGCAAGATGCCCCTCTTCCTCCCCTGGAAACAAAAAAGGGCTCTTTTGTTCACATTCATCTCTCCATGCCAAAAGAGCCTGAACAGCAAGTCTCCCTACAGGGAGCATCCGTTCCTTACTTCCTTTTCCCTGTACCCGAATCCATCGTTCCGAAAGGTCTGTATCCTCCCAACGAAGAATGGCCAATTCCCCAATCCGAAGGCCACAACCATACAAAAGTTCTAAAATAGCACGATCTCGAATTGGGTCTGTCCCCTTCTGAGTTCCTTCTTCTATCATGGATGCAACCTGTTCGATGCTCAGAGCTCTGGGCAATCTAGCTGGAAGTCGTGGTCCTTTAATATTCTTCGCTAGATCGCGGGTTAAAACTTTTTTCCCCACCAAAAAAGAAAACCAGCTTTTTATAGCCGACAATTTCCTGGCCACAGAAGTACGAGCATAGCCAAAAGAAGCAAGGATTCGCAAATATTCTCGGATCAAACGAGCATCCACATCATGAACAGAAGTTACGTTTTGTTCCAAAAGGTAATGAGCGAACTGATTCAGATCAATAGCGTAATTCTCTATTGTATTCAAGGACATACTTTTGGCAAAACGCATCTGTTCCAAATAATAATCCAACGCAGATGATAACTTTTCAACCATGATGACATTTTACCATTTTTTTCAGCACACTTTCTACTTTTCTAAACAATAAAAATACTAAAAATTTAAATTTTTGCAATATGTACTTACATAAAAAAATAAAAAATCCAACGACACGAAAGATTCGCAAATAAGTAGAATTGATTAATATACATTATACAACATAAGACTCTTTTTTAAGAGGTGAAAAGGCTTTATTGCGGGAGAGATTTTAAGAAAAAATCCAAGGCTTTCATGGAACGTAACCCTACTTTTTTGCATCGCTCCGCACGCTTTCGAATCTTTTCTCCTAAGGGGGGGAATATTCCGAGGTTGACATTCATCGGATGAAAAACTTCAGGATCTGTTTCCTGAAGATAGCGCAAGAGAGACCCTATCCCAGTCTCAGCTGGCCAAGAAGGGAGGTCTTTTCCTTTTACAAGAGAAGCCATATTCAAACCAGCTACGAGCCCCATGGCTGTACTTTCTAAATATCCTTCCACTCCTGTTATCTGCCCTGCAAGGAAAAGTGTTTCATGCTTCTGAAAACGAAGGTATCGGTCGAGAACTTTAGGCGCATTAACATAAATGTTTCTATGCATTACACCATAACGAGCAAATTCTGCTCTTTCCAATGCAGGTATAAGGCGAAAAACCCGATCTTGCTCCCCCCATTTTAAGCTTGTCTGAAAACCTACCAGATTATAGAGGGAACCTTCAGCATTATCTTGACGAAGTTGGACTACTGCATAGGGTTCGCAGCCGGAAGAAGGGTCTGGCAGCCCTACTGGACGGAGAGGACCAAAACGCAAAGTATCTATTCCTCTGGAGGCTATAACCTCTACTGGTAAGCACCCCTCGAAATAATGAACATCTTTTTCAAAATCGTGACGAGGAGCTCTCTCCGCCGTAGTAAGAGCTTCTACAAAGGTCACATATTCCTCTTTATTCATTGGACAATTAATATAGTCCGCCCTTTGCCCATACCGTCCAGCTCGATATGCCCGATCCATATCAATGGAATCGTGAAACACTACTGGTGCTACAGCATCAAAAAAAGAGAGGTTCTCCTGACCTGACAATTGCTGTATTTTTCTCGCCAAGGTGGGGCTTGTTAATGGCCCTGTAGCTATAATCGACATCCCATCGGGAATAGCTATAACCTCTTTACGCTCTATACGTACTAAGGGGTGGGAGGAGATTTTTTCAGTGATATACGAAGCAAATTCCTTTCGATCCACCGCTAACGCCTTCCCCGCAGGCACTACTGAATGATCAGCAGCATCCATAATAAGGCTGTCGAGACATCTCAATTCTGCTTTTAATATTCCCGCTGCACTTGAAAAATCATCAGCACCAAGGGAATTACTGCATACCAGTTCACCCATAAGTCCTGTCTGGTGCGCCGGAGTTTTCACTTCAGGACGCATTTCCAAAAGGGTTACGGCTACTCCCCGCTTTGCAAGTTGCCACGTTGCCTCACTACCAGCAAGACCACCACCTATGATAGTAATCTCTTTTTCTTGTCTCATTTGCTATTTTTTCTCCTTCTCTTTCTTCCATCCGCACTTTTGACACTCAGGTACGCTCCTTTTATTTTTACGTGTAAGAGGAGTACCACACTCTGGACATCTTTCCCCGGTAGGCTCGTTCCATGAAACAAACTTACACTCAGGGTATCTGGAACAACCATAGAAAAATTTCCCTTTCTTACTTCTACGCCGTACAACTTCACCTTGTTCTGACTCTCCACAAATAGGACATGGAACACCTATGGTTTTTAAAATAGGTCGAGTATAGCGGCACTTAGGATAGCCTGAACAAGCAATAAATTCTCCAAAACGCCCCCGCTTTTTAACCAAAGGCTTCCCGCATTCCGGACAATCTTCACCTATAGGTTCAGGCTCTGGGAGCTCTACATTAGAAGCTTTCTTGGCTTCTTCCAATGTTAGGATAAAACCGTCCCAGAAAGAACGCACCACATCCACCCATTCAAGCTGGGCTTCTTCTATACGGTCAAGGTTTGCTTCCATCTGCGCCGTAAAGCTCGTATCTATTATGGGTGACTTGCTTTCTGAATCGAAATACTTCAAAAGGAAATCATCCACTGTCATTCCTAATCCCGTAGGTTCAAGACGTTTCTCTTCATTCTTCTCTACATATCCACGATCATACAATGTTTCCACTATACTCGCATACGTAGAGGGACGCCCAACACCTTTTTCTTCAAGAGTTTTAATGAGAGAAGCCTCGGAATAGCGCGCCGCTGGCTTCGTAAACCTTTGTTCTTTCACCACTTCTTTAAAAAGAAGCTCCTCGCCTTCCCGCGCGGAATCTAGCCGTCCGCCTTTCAAATCCAATGGCCAAAGAGAGCCCCAACCTTCAAAAAGAAGGGCCTCTCCTGTCTGCCTAAGACCATATGGTCCTGCTTCAACGTCAAGGATTGCATTCGCAACTATAGCAGGAGTCATCTGAGAAGCAACGAAACGTTTCCAAATTAATGAGTAAAGACGGTGCTGCTCCGAAGAGAGGACGGTGCTGAGATCTTCTGGAGAAAGAGTCACATCTGTAGGGCGTATGGCTTCATGAGCATCCTGGCTTCGTCCGTTTGAAGCAAAAAAGTTGGGGGATTTGGGAAGATATGCCTCTTCAAAATGTCCCGCTATGTAGTTTCTTACCCCAGTTATAGCTTCTGGAGCTAAACGCAAACTATCAGTACGCATATATGTAATCAATCCTACCGGACCACGTCCTGGGATAGTCACTCCTTCAAAAAGCGACTGCGCTATGCTCATAGTCCGTCGAGGGGAAAACCCCAGCCTTCGTGCCGCCTCTTGCTGGAGAGTACTTGTTTTAAAAGGGGGTAATGGTTTGCGTGTTCCCTTCCTCACTTTATACCCTGAGACTTTAAGGGAAAGGTTTGCTATATCCTGAGCAATTTTTGAAGCTTCAGTTTCACTAGAGATAAGAAGAGACTTGCCTTCTTTCCAATAAGACTTCCCTTCAAAACTCATAACTTTTAAGGAATATGAGCGTTTTTCGTCTTCGGATGTAGCAGAGACATCAAGGTTCCAGTATTCTGCTGGAACAAAATTTTGAATTTCCCTCTCTCTTTTACAAATAAGGTCGAGAGCAACAGACTGTACCCGCCCTGCAGAAAGGCCATATCGAACCTTCTTCCAGAGCAACGGACTGAGAGTATACCCTACAAGGCGATCGAGAACACGTCTCGCCTGCTGAGCGTTGACTCGATTCAAATCGATGGTCTCTGGTTTCTTAATAGCTTCTTTTACTGCCTTCGGTGTAACCTCGTAGAAACGAACACGGCAAGGCGTATGGGGGTCTATTCCCAAAATATCACATAAATGCCACGATATAGCCTCTCCTTCTCGGTCAGGGTCTGAGGCAAGAAGAATCTTTTGACTATTTTTCGCCAGCTTGATCAATTCATTCTTTATCTTCGCTTTACCTTTCACCAGTATGTATTCCGGCTCAAAGTTATTTTCAATGTCAATAGCTATTCTACTTTTAGGAAGATCTTTAATATGTCCAATACTAGCTTTAACGGTATACTTTGATCCCAATATTTTTGATAGAGTTTTAGCCTTTGTAGGGGACTCTACTACAACAAGAATCTTCCCGGTTTCCTTATTACCCATCGGGATCCTCCTTTAATGTACAAAATGGTGGCCTTTAGTTCCGCTAGAAAAAGAGGAAATGAGGGCCGAAGCCACAATATCAGAATCTACAGCTCGTTCTATAATACTCATAAAGTATCTGGCATCTACGTGATGTCCCTGTACTTGCCCTACCATAATCGCATCCTCTATAGCAAGTTCTACAATATCTCTAGGGAATTCCTCCGTAATAAGAAAACGGTATGCCAACTTTAACGTTTCTTCCGTAAGATAGATTCTCTCGAGGTCATGTACCAATCGCGTCAAATCTATTCGCTCCTTTGATCCTCAACTTAAACTAGCTCGCCATCTGCCTGGACCAGATTGATAAATAAGATTCATAGCAGATAGATTACTTATGCTGATGATAACATCAGCGGCAGTCATTTTACCTTCAGCAGACAGGTTGTCAACCGTACGATCCCCTTTAGATCGTAGTAATTCAAGAATTTTTTGTTCTTTTTCAGTCATATTGCAAGAAGAAACATTCTTCTTCTCACATAAAGGTGATGAGAAATCGAGCTGTACTGAACCCAAAGTTTCAGAAAAATCCTCGAGACTCACCAAAGGATACGCCCCATCGTAAATAAGCTTATTAGACCCCCAACAAACTTTTTCATCAATTCTTCCTGGAACAGCCCATATTTCTTTTCCCATCTCCAAACCGAGTCGAGCTGTTATTATTGCGCCACTCCGCTGAGGAGCCTCAACAACAACAATTTTATCAGCCAGGCCCGCTATAATACGATTTCGCTTGGGGAAATGCCACGGGGCGGGACGGACCCCTAAAGGATATTCTGTTATAAGCGCACCATCGTCAAGGATATGATGAAAAAGTTCTTTATGTCCCTGAGGATAAACATGGTCGAGACCATGAGCAAGAACAGCTATAGTCTGACCTCCTTCTTCAAGACAGCCACCGTGAGCTGCCCCATCAATACCCAAAGCCCCTCCACTCAGAAGAATCCAACCTTGTCGTGCCCCCAATTTTCCAAGAGCTTGTGCTATATGCTGGCCGTAAGAAGAGCTTCTGCGAGTTCCAACAACAGCAACTTTTCTTTTTTGAGGAGCTAGATGTCCACGTACATAAAGAACAAGAGGGGTATCTTTAAGATTCAACAAATGTGAAGGGAAATTCTTCTCACCCCAAAAAAGGATTCTTATGTTTTCACTACAACACCGTTCAACCTCTCTTTGTGCCCATCCCTTTCTGACACAAGAGTACAACAGTGCTAGAGCTTTTTCTGTCAACGCTTTCTTTTGATTACAAGAAGGTTTTCCCGAAATAAGATCATAAAGGTTTTCTTTTGTAGACACAAGTCGATGCCAAAGACGACGATCTCCTCCCAAAGCATTGACGATTAAAAGGGCTTCCTGTCTAGGAGTCAACATGCAATGCTCCCCTTCCTGTAAGCGAGGGCTTCTGCTATATGCTGAGCCTTTACAGACGAGGACTCATCAAGGTCGGCAATAGTCCTGGCAACCTTTAAGACTCGGCTAATGCCTCGCCCCGATAACCGCAAGCGATCAACCATATTCAACAGGAAAGGTCGTACATCCGAGTTTAGTCGCAGCCCTCGTCGTACAATCCTCTCTGGCAATTCGGCATTATTAAAATACCCCATGTTCCCCCATCGACGCCATTGCCGTTCTCGAGCCTTGCATACCCGTTTACGAACGGTAGCACTTGTTTCTCCCTGCTTTTCCCGAAAAGAAACAAGCTCTCTTGGCAAAAGCCTTGGGATAGCCACATGAAGGTCAATACGATCGAGTATAGGACCAGATAACTTTCGTCTATACCTTTCCCTCTCATACGAAGAACAGATGCAACTCTCTACAGGATCGCCATGCCACCCGCAACGACAGGGATTACACACAGCGATAAGCAAAACTCGGCAGGGGAAAATGGCTCTTCCAACAGCTCGACTCACAACAATTTCACCATCCTCTAGCGGCTGTCGAAGCGCTTCTAACATGTCCCGGCGAAATTCTGTAAATTCATCAAGAAAAAGAACGCCTCTATGAGCCAAGCTGACTTCCCCAGGACGAAGAGAAGCTCCTCCACCACAAACAGAGACTGTGCTGGCTGTAGGATGGACAGTTCTAAAAGGAGGTTGGGAGGTGATTTCGCTATCAAGCCCAGCAGTACTCCGTATCTGAAGGGTTTCAAGAAGTTCTTTATGAGAGAGAGGCGGAAGAATTCCTCGCATAGCTCTTGCTAACATGGTTTTTCCACTTCCAGGAGAACCCACAAAAAGTATATTATGATGACCGGCAGCAGCTATTTCTAAAGCTCGCTTTGCTGTAGCCTGGCCTTTTATGTCGGAGAGGTCGGGATCAGGAGTAACAGGCACCTCTGGGAAGGGATTTTTTTTAATAGGAGAAAGTTTTTTACGGCCAGTAAGGTGATGTAATAATTGACGTAACGTAGTAATACCATAAGCTTCAATACCGGGAACCAATGCAACTTCAAAAGAATTTTCCTGAGGCACAAAGAGAGGAATTCCCAGCCGTTTCGCTAAAAGGGCAGCAGGAACAGCCCCTCGAGTTTTTCGTAAACGGCCATCAAGAGAAAGTTCTCCCATAAAGAGAGCCGGTTTTTTCATCACAAAAACTCCTAACCTTCGAGCTATGCCAAGAGCAATAGGAAGGTCAAGAAGAGCTCCCTCTTTGGGACAGTCTGCTGGAGCCAAATTTACTGCTATTCTGCCTCTTATAGGAATTTTTAAAGAACGGAGAGCTGCTCGAACCCTTTCACGAGACTCTCGAACAGCAGCGTCGGGAAGACCAACAACGGCGATGTAAAATAAGCCACCTGTTACTTCCACTTCAACTTCAACTTTTAGAGCTTGTATACCTCGAAGAGTAACGCCTAAAATGGGAATCACATATATCCCATCCCGCTCGTTATATCCTCTGTATGCCTTAAAGAGTACCGCCCATTATTTACAGTAATTCCTACAATATCAATTCTCCAAGGGCCATTCCAGCGGGCTTCCTGGACATAAGAAAGCCCTGTTCGAACAAGGCGACATATTTTTTGAGGACCTACAGATTGTTCCGGTGACATTACAACGCCCACAGAACGCGTTCGAACTTCCACCACAACAAGTTCTTCTTTATCTATGGCCACTATGTCCAACTCTCCACGGGGAAAGGTCACATTTCGGTCGAGAATTCGCCATCCTTTATCTTCTACATAGGAACAGGCTATATCTTCTCCCCATTTCCCCAGTTCTATATGATCCATAGTTTATCCGTCTCCTTTATCAAGTTGATATAGAAAAGCGAGAACTTGCGCTACAGCCTCATAAAGTTCTACAGGAATTTCCTCTCCCAACTCCAACGTCATGAGAGCAGATATTAAAGCAACGTCTTCCACTATGGGAACATTAGCCTCTCGAGCTAACTTTATAATGTTTTGCGCTACAAAGCCTTCGCCTGATGCGACGACCTTTGGAGCTTTATCTTCTTGGGGGGTATACGAAAGGGCTGCTGCCTCTTTTTTAGAGTTTCGTAGCGTCATGCCTCTATATCGAGCCTTCTTGGAAGAAGCTCTTTCTCCTTCTCTTTTTCTTCCTCACATACAGTTATATATTGAACATGGAGATTTAATTCTTCCAATTTTTCATGAAGGCCTGTTTTTTTGCGCTGAAGCAGCCGAAGGGTTAAAAAGTTTTCCGTCCTGATAGACACCCCTAACTGGCTCCCCTCAGTAACAACTTCTCCTGTGAGCCTGCCTAACCGTCGAGTTGGCATGTCGAAAGCAACTCGCCAGAAAGATCGCCCGTCTTTCCCCTGTTTTTTTTCTACCCTCACATGGGCTGGAAGCTCGTCTTCCTGATCAGAAAAAGGCCACCATGTAGGCATGAGCAATGTAGGATCAATCCCCTGCCTCGCTGGTTGTGAAAGAAGGCTATGTGCCTCCACAAAACGTCCTATATCTCCTTCTTCATCTCTGAGTCTTCTCAACGTCTCTGAAGGACTCCTCCCATGTTGCAACTCCTCCCGAAAGCGACGACGTATATTTTTCCAAAGTTGACTCGACATCTCTGGCGACAACCCTACATACCATATCAGAAGAGAAACATTTTTGGGTGTCAAGGTACTTCCCCTCGCCCACAACTCTACAAGAGGTGCAATATACGCCTCCTTACTCCCCATCTGGCCCCATACAAAGCGGAGAAGTGTCACCACATCCTGTGAAAGAGGAAGACCTCTTAGAAGAAGAGCTGTAGCTAAAGAGCGCTGAGATTCCGGCAAAGCCCCAAGAAGAGCCATATCCTGCTCGCAAAGACGAAGCAATGGGGTCTGACCAGATCCGTCCCATACAGCCCGAAAGCGCTGCCCCACCAACAAAGGCATAGTTGCCTGTGCTTGGAGCTCATGCCCAGCGATCCGGACAAGAAAGATTCCCGATCGGGCATCAAGAACCATCCCTTCTACCACTGTTCCATTTGGTATAGATCGTAACGAGAGAGCTTTCGTTAGACGGGGTGTTGCATCACTTTCCGTATATCTGAGCCCATCAGAGATATTTTTTCCCCCAGGTGATCTCGAAAAACCCTCTATATGACTCATTTATGACGGATCCTTCCATGTAAAACTTCGGCGGTGTATGGGAGAAGGTCCTATTTGAGCCAAAACAAGACGATGGGCGGAAGTAGGATACCCTTTATGTTTTTTAAAACCATAGGCAGGATATATCTTATCAAGAGCTATCATAGCTCGATCTCTAAGCACCTTTGCCACAATAGAAGCAGCTGCCACCTCAGGAACAGTAGCGTCAGCTTTTGGAATAGCTTCTTGAACAATGGTCTCCAGGCCTGGAATACAAAAAGTTCCGTCAACAATAACCTCTTCAAAAACTAGGGGCAATTTTCGTACAGCACGATTCATAGCCCAAAGAGAGGCTTGTAAGATATTTAAAGTATCAATACGCTTTGCAGAAGCCGCCTGAGCCTTCCAAAGTACTCCTATATTAAGCATAACATGAAAAATTTTTTCCCGTTTTTTTGCTGTTAATTTTTTAGAATCGTTCAAACCTATAGCTTCTAAGGCTATTTTTTGAGATTGAGACAGAACAACAGCCGCGGCAACTACTGGCCCTGCCAAAGGTCCCCTCCCTGCTTCATCCACACCCGCAATTAATCGATCTCCCATGGATATCGCTCCCCTGGCCACTCTAAAGTGACCCTTCCTAATTTTCCCGTGGCAAAGGCGTCAATAAACCGCTGCCCCGCAAGAGCCAAGTCCACTCGACCTCCACTTACAAGACAACCAAGACGCCGCCCTATCTTTTCAAGAAGGATAAGATTATCTTCCCCTTCATCCGGAATTCCCCACTTGTCCTCTATAAGGCGCCATAGACCTCGTTCCCTCAAAAACGAAAGAAGAGAAACAGCTATAGCATCACAGCCTCCTATTACATCGGGACGGCTACTCCCTAACCACGCTAACCTGCGATGTATCTCCACATGGGAACGAGGATCAAGGATACCCGGAGAATCTACTGCTAATATATCCTGTCCTTTATACCAAGATACTCCACGGGTGACACCTGGGATCCCTCCGACTTGTGCGCGTTTGCGCCCTACAAGAAGGTTCAGAAAAAGAGACTTCCCTACATTTGGAATACCCATAACCGCTACTCTCAGCTCTCTATAGGGCGGTCGAAGGCGAAGAATATCACGGCGCAACGGCTCTATCTTCCCCTCTAATAGGTTTAAAGCCCATACTTTTCTCTTTTTCTCTTTAAAGAAATGAAGCCACGCTTTTGTTGCGCCTTCCTCTGCAAGGTCTGCGCGAGAAAGGATAATATAGACAGGGCATACTTTAGAAAAGCTTTCTGTTAAAGGCGATGACGTCATATTGGGAGCACGAGCATCCCGGACTTCAAAAATCAAATCCAGTTTTTTCGCCAACTCCTCAAGCTTCCGCTTGCCTTTCGCCATATGACCCGGATACCAGACTGTACGAGGCACGACTAACGAACAACTCCTATTCTATTTAATGGCCAATATCGAAAAAAAACTGGTCCATGTATATTTTTTTCTGGAACAAATCCCCAATAGCGGCTATCTTGGGAATGAGCTCGATTATCACCCATAGCAAAATACATTTTCTCTGGAATGTGAATTGGAACTCGAGGAAAGATCATGTTAGGGAAAAGAGAAAAATCATCTCGTTTTTTCACATACCTTTCCGCTAAAGGCTGCCCGTTAATATAAACAACCCCTTCCCGGATATCGAATGTATCCCCAGGCAATCCTATAATGCGCTTCACAAAGTCTCGTTTCGGGTCCCATGGGTATTTAAATACAAAAATCTCTCCCCGTTCCGGTTTCTGAAGAGCATACCAAAATTTGGCCACGAGAACCCGATCGCCTGGGGCTAGAGTGGGAAGCATAGAGCCACTCGGAATCCAAAAAGCCTGCACTACGAACGTCCTCAAGAGAAGAGCAAGAACAAGAGCCCATAATATTGTTTCCACAATCTCTCTCCACCATGGTTTTACCGCTGCCATGCAGCATCCCCCCTTACTGCAGCAGTATTATATATTGGTTCTAAATGAGAAGAATATTAACTATATTTATACTCTAAGGTTTTTCAGATTTCAAGAATTAATAGCATATAAATTACATCCCGTCTTTAATGCTCACACGACAATGGGGAGATATAACTATACGACATATGGCTTTCCCCCCGTACGGTGCCGATAATACATTTAAAACGAGAGCTGGAGAAAGGGTATGCCAATACGGATTATACCTATATAAGGTACTTCGTCCACTTACATAAAACCACGCGTCCCCGTGAGCTTCATACTTCTCCAATTTTATTGACTTCCACTTCACCCTCACTATATCTACGGGAATATGCTCTGGCAATATACGAATCGAGAAATCTTCCTGAAGAAAATGTGCTCTAACAATTCTGGATTCCAGCCAAAGGGCAAGGCGTTCTGCTTCTCTACGAGCTCCCACTTCTTTCAATCGTGATATAGAGGGATATTTAATAGAAAAAAGTAAAGAACCGGAAATAATGGAAAAAATGGCAATGACCACGAGCAATTCAACAAAAATAGTCCCACGTCCAACGAAAAGAGGGAGCCCTTGGGAGCTCCCTCGATAATACCTTTTGTTCCATTTACAGCAGTGCATCATATCCGAGGTTCAAAACCTTGAGGTTAGCCTCCGCAAACTTTCCAGGTGAAAGCTGTTTAATAGCTTCCCGAACTTCCCCAATCTCCACGTTAGCTACATCGGACGCGCAAAGAGCTCCGAGAATCAAAACATTTAAGAACAGAAAATTGCCCCCCATATGGTTTTTGAGTATATCGTACCCTTTAATCTTAAATAACTTGATTTTCCTTTTTTCTAAATATGCTTGAAGATGATCATTATGGAAAGCCGCTTCATCAAAAACATTTACGACCAAACTGCCCTCCTTACGAAGAAACTGAAGATTACGTATCGCCTCATTCTGATCAAAAGCGAGAAGCACATCTGCTTCACCTGCTTTTACCAATGGGCTCTTATAGTCTCCCACCTTAAAATGACTTATTACAGAGCCCCCCCTCTGTGCCATCCCGTGGACTTCGCTCCCCATAACGTTTTCGCCACGAGTCATAGCAATGTGCCCTAAAACTTTTGTGGAAAAAAGAATCCCTTGCCCACCTATTCCAACGATGACATACTGCATAAGATTACGCCTCCTCTACCGGAACTATAGCCCCGTGAGGGCATACTTGAGTACAAACACCGCAGGATACACAGAATCGCTCGTCAATATAAGCTCTTTGGGTCTCTTCATCAAAAACAAGTCCTGGACAATTAAAGAAGTTAATACAGAACTTACATCCAATGCATTTATCTTGATCTACGTTAACAGGAATTTTGTCCTGTTTTTCCCGAAGGAGCATACATGGATGTTTAAAAATAAGAACAGCTGGTTCCCTGTGAGTTCTAGCGTGCTCCCACGCTTCTTTCACTAATTCCTTACCACTTTGAATGTCATAAGCCTCAAGAGTTTTCACATAAGAAACGCCACATCCCCGCACTACGTGTTCAATTTCTACAACCTGCCCCTCATCGCCCTTGCGCAGTTTATCTCCCACAGATGGATTAGATTGAGCTCCCGTCATAGCTGTAGTACGGTTGTCCAAAATACCCAAAACGAAGGCGTGCCTATTATAGACAGCACTAACTAAGCCCGGTATTCCCATATGGAAAAATGTGGAATCACCAATAGTCGCTACAATCGGCTGCTCCTTTCCCGCCACTTTATGGGCCAGGAAAAGCCCCGAACTCATAGTTATAGCTGCTCCCATATCCATAACAGCATCTGCGCCTTTTTGATTAACCGTAAGGGTATAACACCCTATATCCGAAGGGTTAATAGCATTAGGAATGGCTTGTCGTATAGAAAAAACACTTGCTCGATGCGGACATCCAGGACATAGCATGGGCTTTCGAGGGGTAATCTTTAAATCTTCAAGGGCAGATTTTAAATCGCTATCGACAGCGTTCTCTACCTCTTCACCCAAAGCTTTTAATACAATCTCTTCGATGAGTTCAGGCAAAAGCTCTCCGGCTCTAGGAACAAAACCATTCCATCGTCCTTTGACCTTGCTGCGATCTAAAAGCTGCATTTCCACAACGGGATAGGGCTCTTCAAGAACTAAAACATTCTCATGCCGGTCTATAAAATTAGTCACCATCTTAACCGGGAGAGGGACAGGAGTGCCTATTTTAAGCACAGAAATATCAGTGCGCCCCCAAGATTTTATAATATCCATAACTATAGAGAAAGAAACTCCCGATGCGATAATCCCCAATGAAGCTTTGCCCTTTGCTGGAATCTCATAATTATAATGAGGATAGAGCGTTTCAAACTCCTCTCGAATGGCATCATTTTTCTTGTTTAATTTGGGGTGATTAATGCGCACGCTAGCAGGGAGGCAAACCCACCGTGCCGGGTCTTTTTCAAACTTAATATCTGCTGCAACAGGAAGGACTTCCCTCAATTCTACATCTTGCCGACAGTGGTCAACTCGAACACTTGGTCGTAGCATGGCAATAATATGATGTCTTTCAGAAAGTTCATACGCATCGAAAACCATTTTCTTGGCTTCTTCTGCTGAGGCCGGATCAAAACATGGGACTTTAGCGAAATAAGCGAAAAACCGGCTATCCTGTTCTGTCTGGGAACTATGAGGACCTGGATCATCGGCGACAACAAGCAACATGCCACCTTTCATATCAAAATGAGCAGCACTCATAAAAGGGTCTGCGGCTACATTCAACCCTACTTGCTTCATTACGGCGCAAGAGCGAAGCCCTGTAAAAGCTGCCGCGGTAGCCATTTCAAAAGCTACCTTTTCGTTGACTCCCCACTCTACAGCTGTAGACGTTCCCAACTCATCTGCAAAACTTGCAATTGCCGGCAAAATTTCAGACGAAGGGGTGCCTGGATATGCTGTAGCAACCGCACATCCAGCCTCTACTATACCGCGAGCGATCGCTTCATTACCTAAGAGTATCGCTTTTTTGCTCACCGTACACGCCACCTCCATATTCATCGCTGGGCAATACTTTAAACTCCAGCTTACGCCTCATGGACTTCCCCTTCTACATATTTCTGAATCCATTGATAAAAAGGATGGGCTCCTCGCAGAAGCCTTCCCGCCTTATCAACAAAAGCATGACGAGTCCAGCCTTCTACTAAAAGCTTAGAATCCTCTTTCCGAAAAACACGATAGCAAAAATTTATACTCGACTGTTTCAATTCCTGAACCCAGGTAGAAACACAAATAACATCATCGTAATACGCAGATGCTTTATATCTACAATGCACTTCCACTACTGGCAGAAAAACCCCTCTCTCTTCCCAAAGGACATAGGGAGTACTCAGGGCTCGGCAGTACTCGGTACGTCCTATCTCAAACCACGTGAGGTAATTAGCGTAATACACAACCCCCATCTGGTCTGTCTCTCCATATCGAACGCGTAAAGAAATCGTGACTTCACGCAAAAAAAAGCCCCCTTGAAAAGAAATTTTCGGATAGATGTTTATACATTGAAAAGGGAAGCAAAGAAAGAGTCCTTTTTAGAATTATATACCATAGATAAAAAAAGAACAGCAAATTAAACTCTCTCAAAAAAATATACTTCTTTTTATCGTATTTGCGAACAGTTCCGTCTATGGTCCATCATCATACAAGCATGGCTTATTACATGGAACCCTTTTTCTTGAAGAAGGCCTTCAAAATATGGGTTTTCAGATCCAGGCTGGAACCAAATAACAGTATGTTCTTTTAATAATATCGGATCTTCCATTGAGTCAACCAACGCAGGTCCTCTTTTAGCACGTAGGCGTTCTTTAAATAATATGAGGTCTTCTACAACATCTTTTTGAAGAGAAGGAGAGATAAAAAGAGCCACTATATCTGCAGGAACAGAGAGATCCTTAATCGAAGAAACACACGAGAATCCAAGAATTTTTTCTCCGGCATATGTAGGATTTACTGGATAAAGTGAATGCCCCACAGCGGCTAGATACTTCATAACTGAAAAAACCGGTCGCTCTTCTCGAGAAGAAGCTCCGATTATCACTATTGAAGATGAAGTACAAAGAATACGCTTTTTTATCTCTTTTTCCTCCATAATGAATCATCTCTCCTTTCTCTTTTTTTAATTATAGCGTAAGGCTTGTCGGTAACCTAACCAATGTGTATAATACATGCTCGGATATGGCATTGATGGAGGACTGGCCGAGTGGTCGAAGGCGGCTGACTTGAAATCAGTTAAGGCGAGAGCCTTCAGGGGTTCGAATCCTCTGTCCTCCGCCATTTTTGGAATAGCAAGGGTTATCAAGGTTGGTCAGAAAAATCTTGATAACCCTTTTTTTGTGCATTTTAAGCGTGAATCAGTCGTGGTTAGAAACACTCTCTTTATGATTGCCAACAAAGACATGAAAGCACACCTTTTCAAAACATGCAAGAATTGTAGCTTTTTTTAGGACAATATCTAGAGGGGTCAGGAGCAAATATCAGCAACAACAGCGAGCAATCAGCCGTAAAAGCGAGCTAGCCTATACTTTTTACCCTCCATTCAAGATTATTCAGGGCTAGGCGGGGGCGGGTGGTGCATAAGCTAGGGATAGCTCGGAATATTAAGCTAGCACGACAATATCGCAATTATTTAACTGTGATCGACATTATTTGGGGTTGGAGCCGGGGGAAAGTATGATATAATAGGAAGTTAGGAACATAGTAACTCTTCAAACTACATAATATCCCTACCTATCATTATAACCGCTATTGTTGTATAGCAATAGGACTCAAGAATCATATTGATACAGGACTTTAGAACGAAAGTGAGGTGGTGAAAATGGATGAAGCGGCGGCAAGACTTGAAACAGCGGCATTGGCTCGAAACCTTTTATATTCTGCGTGGTGCGAATTTTCCACGATACAGAAATTGAAAGAAAAATTAATGAATGGGAAGGAGAAATTTCATGACAACGGCAATCGCTTTAACCCCAGAATTACAAGAAAATTTTAGAAAGCTAAGCGAAAAAATGAAAAAAGTAGGAAAAGCTTTAGAAAAAAACCCACTTTGCCAGGCTTTTTGCGAAACAACAGGATCAATCGAAAAGAATCCAAATCCACGAGCCGCCAAATTTCAATTAATGCAGGCTCACATTAAAGCGTCTCGAGACAAAAATAGAAACCCCCAAACCGTGCGAGACATTTTTAAGCTTTCGAGAAGATTTTGGCGTGACGCCAGCAACCCCGGTGCTTTTGTAAAAAAAGTCATAAACGGAGTTAAAAAAATCGTATCTCCAATTATTTTTATCCGTATGAAAACCGACCCCTCCGACGACCCCGACGGCTCGGGCGGCGATGACGACCCCGACGGCGACGACCCGGACTCGGATCATCACCGGCAAATAGCAAAACCCCTTCCACATAGCGACCACTCCACCCAAAACGGAGGTGTCGCCCATGCATAAAGCCATTCAAAAATTCCAAAAAGAAACCACCCCAAACAAAAAATTCTACAACGATAAAGGTACCCCTTACGGGTATGTTTACGACGATAGCTTCTTAAAGTTCGAGCAGAAAAAAGACCGGCTCAGGATTTTTGGAAATCGTGCTCACGCCGTCGACGAGGAGCTTTTCGAGGAGCTCGTCGGGCTGGGTGTTCGGATTATTATTCTCGATGAAAGGGACAACAACGTTTTCAGAATTTGGAGAACGTCCATTCAAAAATTACAAGCCGCTCCAAGAAGAAAACTGGCAGGCGTAAAAAGAATAATCATTGAGCTTTCAAAGTGTGAACTTCTGAGCGGCGACCCCGAACCCTGGTACATAGCTCGGAGGTCGGCATAATGCTATCCCTTCGTGAAATCGGCTTGAGCGCCGATGACATTCGGAGTTGGTTCGAGCGAGAGTTCCATCCCAAGAACGCAAGAATCGACGGCGATCAAATTTATTGTAGTTGTCCAATCCAAAGCCACGGTCACAAAAACGGCGATAAAAGTCCTTCGTTCAGCTTCAATTGCGAGCAAGGAGTTTGGACATGCCATTCGAGCGGCGATTCCGGCTCAATAAAAAAACTTTGTGAGCTGTGCGGCGTTCCAACTCCTTGGAATGGAAAAGGAAAAATTCCAGCACGGCAAACTATTTATACGTACGAAAATGCCGACGGTCAGCCACTTTACGAGGTCGTTCGGCTCGATGACGTAAACGGCAAGAAAATCTTCCAAAGAGCAATCAGCCCCGACGGCAAGCGGGTAAACTCCATGCGTGGAATAGAGCGAATCCCTTATAGGCTCCCAGAACTCATCCAAGCTCAGAAGAGCAACCAACCAATCTTCGTCGTCGAGGGCGAAAAATGCGCCGAAACCTTGCGATCACTGGGCTTGACCGCTACCACAAATAGCGGCGGGGCTGGGAAATGGAATGATTGCGGGAAATATTTCCAGAAGGGAATAAATATTATTGTTATTCCGGATAATGACCAGCCAGGGCGGCGACATGGATTGGAGGTCGCAACGGATTTAAAACAGCGTGGGTGCAACGTGAAAATTCTAAACTTGCCGGGTCTCCAGCAAAAAGAAGACGTCGTCGATTGGCTTGGGGTAGGACATTCAAAGGAAGAACTTTTAAACCTTGTCGGGCAAGAGCAGGAATGGGACGAGGAACGAGCGGAAGCCGAAACCGCAAAAGAGGAAGAAAAAATCCTTTCCATTTTTAAAAGTATAGACGAACTCCCACGGGAAAAAACAGAAATGATTGCGGGGCTTTTCCCAAGGCGTGGCTTAAGTATTTTTGCCGCTCCATCCGGTTGTTTCAAATCTCTAATCGTTCAAAGAATAGCCTCCGAGCTTTCCACGGGCTCAAAAGTTCTTGGCGGAATTGGCGGGGCGACCCATCCGCAACGGGTCGTTCTTTTTAACGGAGAAATGGATCAAACTCTTCTTTGGGAGCGCAAACAAATATTTAACTTTCAAGACGACCCAAACTTTTTTCACGTTGTGGATAAGAAAACAGTTTTTGACGAAGCAAAAGTCATTCTTGATGTGGACATCCCAGAAGGAAGAAGGGCAATAGGGCAATGTATCGACATCTATGCCAGGCGAAAGGGAGCCCCCGACCTAATAATATTTGACTCCATATCGAGCTTTGCGGGCGGGGCAAACCTAAACGACCGTAAAGAAATCGCTCCGATCGTGGAATTTTTAGTGAACCTTTCCAAAAAGCACAATGCGGCGGTTTTAATTATCCACCATCTAAAAAAACGCAAAGTTGAAGAGCGTGGCGCTTGGGTCGACCAGGACGACGTTATCGGCGGCTATTGGCTCATGGGAGCGGCAAGTTATGGATATGCGATCAACGAACGTCGAGACAAGGAAACAGGAGAACTCACAGAGCGAATCGTAACAAACGTGAAATCACGAAGCAAACCCAAGCCACCATTCGCTTTTTCGGTCGAAGAAAAAGAGGATGGGTCATCGGAATTTTCAATCAACTTGACTCCGAGCTTGGGCGATTCAAAAAAAGAAAATGTTTGGAATAAAATCAATCGGGTTTTTGGAGATGGCGGAACTTTTAAGCGAGAAGCTGTAGAAAGACTGTGTCCAGAAATCTCAGAAAGTTATATTCGAAAACTTCTTAAAGAATGGGTTGAGGTCGGAGCTTTGGAAAAAGAAGGAGTTACAAAAGATACAAAATATCGACTCTCAAACATTCCACGAGAGGGGGTAAATCATTGGTCAAATCCCCCTCAAACACTGATGAACACTACGAAACATTTGACCACTCCCATTGGTCAAATAGTGGTCAAATCAAATAAACCCACTTCTATGGGTCTTAAGTCCCATTTGACCACTAATCCCAATGATTTGACCAATGCCACTGGTCAAATCAAATCCGGTGTTTGCAAGGGTTCAACCCTGATTTGCACAATGAATCCCCCCCTATGGTCAAATGAAAAAAGCGAGTGGTCAAATGATTTGGAGACCAACGTTAATGATAGTTTAACAAAAGCTCAGCCTGTTGAAAAATGTACCAGTTTGAATAAATTTCTTTCGTCCATCCAAGAAAAAAAAGGAGGCGACTCCGTGGAAAATCTTAACCAGCCCAAAGTGACCGATCAAACCAAAATGTCCAAACCCGATCAACGACCCATCCAAAATTCACCGCCAGCCGATTGGGCGGCATGGCTCGAAAGCTCCGAGCCGGAAGTCAAAGAAAAATATAACGAAGTTTTTAATCGGCTCTCAAAGTTTATCAGCCCCGAGCAGGCGATAGAAAAAGCTTATCAGCGAGCCTGGGGGTTCCAGCAAAAGCTCAAGGAAGAAGCGGCATAGGGTGGAGGGGTATTATCCCCTCCTACCCACACTCCGGGGGGTTACAAAAAGTCTGGGGGCTTGTAATAGCGAACCCCGAGGCGAAATAGGCGTGAGTGATTGCGAAACTGGACATAAGGGGGGTATGGGTATATTTAGCATGGTAAAGGGGGCTTTCTATGGAATTTGTCGACTTGCTCCACGGGAAATTCTTAAAAATTCTGAAAAGGCTTTTCGGTCGGCATGGAAAAAAGTAGATCAAAAGAGATCATTGAGCAAATTTTTAAGGAATTTAAAAAGGAACTTTCTTATGAAGAAAGCGAGCGAGAAAAATATGTTAGCTCGCTTTCGAATAGAATCCGTCACGGCGGTCGGATTGGTGGAAATAAATTATAACCCCCGGGGGTGGGGTCTGGGGATTTTTTGACTCCATTCAAAAATAGATAGAACAGAAAGGGGCGATATTGAAATGCTTAAGGGAATTGTTTTGATTTATGACGATGATTCACAATTAACGCTTTTTAAGCGGCATGGGCAAATAGGAATTTTCCCCGACGATGGAACTTTTGAAGCTCGAAAATTCTTAAAGGATTTGAAATACAAAGGTTTTGTAACTGACCCGCCATGGATGAAAGGAAGCGGCTGTATCTTTTTACAACCCCATTTTTGGGATAAATTCTTTTCTATAAAGCCAGAAGCAGAGGACTTTAACCCGCTCCGAGATTCACAAAAGAGGTTTTATGAGTACCAAAAGAAGAGCCGCTAAAAAGCGGCTCCTTTTTCTTATCCCCCTCAAAACCGACCCGCCAGAATGCCCCACAAGCCCCCTAACTTTTGAAAGAGGTATGGATGGTCATCTAGAAATAAGCCTTTGTCTTCTTTTAGGCTCCAACGTGTTTATGGGGCTAAAGCGTGTGTGCTCTTCTTTCAATTCCTCATTGGAAAAAGCAACGTATCGCCTTGTCATGCTTAAGCACGTGTGCCCCATTGTCTGTTGAAGGCTAAAAACGTTCCCCCCATTCCGTACCCACAACAAGGCAAAAGTATGCCGTAGGTCGTAGGGGCGAATTTTCGTTCCTAAAATTTTACTGTAATGTTCGAGTCTGTTTTCCCAGCTACGAATGGCTAGCTTGTTCCCTTCATATGAACAGAATATGGGAGAGGACCTCCAATCGACGGGGCGAATCCGCAACAATTCCTTTACGGCTTGCATAGTTTTTTGAGAAATAGGAAGTATTCGTCCTGTTCGAGTTTTTGTTATTTCAGGTCTAAGCCGAACCTGTTTTCCGGAAAAATCAAAGTCATCTTCCATGAGATTAAGCATTTCCGATGGGCGAACGCCTGTATCGAGTGTAGTTAAAAACATGGCATGATCTCGAACGCCAACATATGTAGAGAGGTCGGGAGCTTTTAAAAGCTCTATCAAGGTGTCTATTTCTATGTGAACTATTCGAGGTTGTGTCTTTCTTCGCTTCAATCCTCTTAAAGGGTTGGAAGATAAAAACCCCTCTGAAATACACCATTCAAAAAAGGCTGATAGGTAATTCAACCGAATATTAAATGTGTACGGGTTTTGTTGGAGACTCATATAATCAATGAGTCTTGCCTTGTTATTTTCCCCCCAAACAGCAAATCCTTCACGATATATTCGTGAGATTTCTTGCCTATATTGAGAAAGGGTATTTTTGCTTATTCCTTGCGCTTTTTTCCACGCAAGGAACATTTCAAGGGTTTCTTCCCATGTTTCGGGAATATAACTTCGGAGCTTGACGACACGTGAAATTGACATTAACTATCCCCCCTCAAAATGCCTCTTTTTTGCGAATCAGTCGTGGCTAGAGGCGTTTTTCAGAGAGTGTTTCTAGTGTTTGCAATGGTTCATACGCTATTTTCGAAGGCGGCTGACTTGAAATCAGTTAAGGCGAGAGCCTTCAGGGGTTCGAATCCTCTGTCCTCCGCCATTTTTGTGGATTTTAAACAAGAGAGGGAAGAGATAATAAGGAATCTCTTCCCTCTCTTTTATTTTTGCTTATTTGAGAAAATAATTAGCGCGGGATGCCAATTCGACTAAGGGGCCAAAAGCGAAAAAAAGCAGGTCCGCGCATGGCTTTTTTAGGGACAAAATGATGATCCCAATAGCGTCCATCCCACGAATGAGGCCTGTTATCACCCATCATAAAGTAATGTCCTTCTGGAACGACCAAAGGAAGCATAGAAACAGAATCTTGATTCTTCACATAAGATTCTTCGAGTGCTGATCCATCCACATACACCACTCCGTCTTGTATCTCCACTTTTTCTCCTGGTAAAGCGATAATCCTTTTGACAAAATCTTTCTTGGGGTCATCTGGAAACTTAAAAACTACCACCTGTCCCCGTTTCGGCTCCGAAAAAAGGTACCAAAATTTAGCAGCCATAACACGATCCCCTATTTCTAAGGTAGGAATCATGGAGCCACTTGGGATCCAATAGGATTGCACAACGAAAGTCCGAAGTATGAAAGCAAGAGCCACTGCCCATAAAATGGTTTCCAGGGTCTCGCGCCACCATGGTTTAACAGCCATACAATTACCTCCACTTTTTGTTTTCTCTTTATTATTTTATCCCTTTTTGAAGACTTTGAATGGTTTTTCCCCGATATAATAAATATTTTATTTTTTCGTTGCCATTTTTAAAATAGCGCTAATGGAGGATGAATCGGATGGTCGATGACGGCTGATTTGAAATCAGTTATGGCACGAGTCGTGTTTCTGGATGTCCAACCCTTTGCCCCATTTGCCCCATCACCATTTTTAGAAAAAAGAGCTGCAAGAAAGATTCTTGCAGCTCTTCCAAATATATACGCGAACACCACGGTTACTCTTTTAGAACAAACCAGTAATATTCCC
>NZ_DHFC01000004.1:0-76120 GCF_002400205.1 Aminobacterium sp. UBA4834
CTGCGATTCGTCATCGCTCACTTCTCCTTTATCGTTCAGAAAGTTCGAGTAAAATACCACCTGTAGCTTTAGGGTGAACAAACGCTATTTTTGCTCCTCCTGCACCACACCTCGGTTTTTCATCAATAAGCCGAACCCCTTTTTCTTTCAATTCAGCCAAAGCTTCTTCTACGTTTTCTACTCTTAGAGCTATATGGTGAATTCCTTCGCCACGTTTTTCTATAAATTTAGCAATAGGGCTTTCATCTTCCGTCGGCTCTAAAAGTTCTATTTCCGTATCCTTAATAGGTAAAAAAGCCGTTTTAACCTTTTGATCTGTCACCTCTTCTATTCCTATACACTTAATTCCCAAGGTACTTTCCCATATCTTAAGCGACTCTTCAATACTTTTCACCGCAATACCAATGTGATCTACAACGGTGACTTTCATTGGACAGACCTCCTTTGTTAAACTTATAATCACTATAGATATTAATAACGCTTCAAATGACTTTATATATACTAATGCAACGTTACTAATCTTAACAAAGAAAACTCAAATTACCACTTTCCTCTCTCTAAAATCAAGGTTTTAAGGTACAATTCTTATAAGGTATTATTACGGGGACTTTTTAATAAAAAGAAAAGGGGGAAATCGTTCCGTGCATCTTATAACATGTAAGCTGTGTGGAAAGGTATTCACTTCCAATAGCGGGAAAATCTGCCCCCAGTGCCTTGAAGAGCTTGATGACCTCTATCCTCGCGTCAGAGAATTTTTGAGGGATCATGCCTCTCAAGAGTACAATGCTGAAGAACTTGCTGAAGAAGTTGGGGTAGATATTCGTTATATTCAAGCGCTCATCGATCTGAAATACATTGAACGTAATGTTAGCTCTGAGGAAGAAGAACAGGAAAAAAGAGAGCGACTTTTGAAAGAATTTCAAAAAAACCTAGACGAAGGGAAACGTCGCTCCACATCGACAGAGACAAGACGAACATATGGCCAGGAACGATACGGAGAAAAGGGAAGGAAACCTTAAGAAAAGAAGAAGCGGGGGTACCCCCGCTTCTCTAGAAAATTTCAAGGCCAGGACGATAAATAAGCACGGAACAATGAGCATAGCGAGCTACATTGGCAGCCGTGCTTCCTACTACAAGCCTTTCTATGGTGCTTTGCCCTCGGTACCCTATCACAATTAAGTTGTAATCTCCCTGCTTTGCAAAGTCGATAATAACATCAGAAGGGCTCCCTTCTTTCACCACCATATCAAAATCAACATTTGCAAGTTCTGGGAGCTTCTCCTTTGCCTTCTTGAAATAATATTCAAGTTTTTTCCTGGCTATCTCTGAGATCTCCATATCAATTTCAGGAGGCAACCATGGTTCATACCCTTTCCATAAGGTAGGGTGAGGCATAACGTGAATAAATGTCGCATGAACACCAAGACGGAGGGCTAAAGAACAACCATAAGCAAAAACTTCCTCCGAAACCTTGCTCAAATCCACAGCAACAAGTATTTTTTTCATATCTATCCCCCCCTTTAGGGTCGATAATGATAATATTATAAACGATATATGGGTACTATTTCCAATTATTTAAAAAGAGCTTGCATATGGAGGCAAAATGAATTTATTCTTTATGATTCTTTTTCTTGTGTTCTCTTTTTTTTGTGGCGTTTTTCTTGAACATGAAGCTCAAAACATAACTCAAAACGTGCGTCTTGAAGAAACTCTGGGAATTCAACATTTTTTTTCCCGGCCGTTGATTTCTGGAGGAATCTTTTTAATCATGATGACTGGGTTCTATTTAATTTGGCATTTTTCTTTCTCTCTTTTATTGGCCTTTTTAATAGGATCATGCCTTTTTTTCACCGCTCTCACCGATCTATATAGCGGATATGTATTTGATGTTATTCCTTTTCTCATGGTTCTTTCAGCTTTTGCAATACGTATTCTAGGAGGCAAGACGGCCTTCATCGACGGCATATTGGGAGCAGGTATAGGTGTAGGTATAATGGGAGCAATCCGATTGTTCAGCAAAGGGGGCGTCGGGCAAGGGGATATTAAGCTCATGGGAGGAGTTGGCATGGGATTAGGTACAAAGCTCACTCTCTGTTCTCTTTATATTGGATTTTTTTGCGGTGGACTCATTGCTTCGTTTTTACTTTTAGCCCGTAAAGTTCATAAAAAGCAACCGATCCCTTTTGTCCCCTTCCTTGCTCTGGGAGGAATCATTGCGCTTTTAGCCGCACCTATGTTAGAGCACATATTCGGACTTCATTTACCCTGGCCATGGGGAAATTGATATGGAGTTGAAAAGCGTTTGGCAATATGAGACGTCATCATCTGCAACGGTTTAATAGAAGGGATCCCATAAAGCTTTCTAAAAGAATGATCTGCCCCTGGAATAATAATGAACTCTTTATCCCGTACAGCAATAGCCCCGCAAAGGCGACGACATGCTCTCTCGCTGAAAGTCAAGTCTTCATCCCCATAGAAACAAACGGCCCATCCTCGGTCAATATGAGAAGCAGAATGAAGCAGTTTTTGCTGACTTCCTACTGTGTCCAAAATAGGAAGTTTAAATGCTTCTTTCGCTTTGTCGACTCTTATTCCGTCGCCACTTCCGGAAAGGATAAGGCCTGAAGGTTTCTTTTGTAAAAGAGGAGCATGCATATTCGAGCCTTGCAGCATCGATATGTACCCATCCCCTGCTATCATAACGGAATGAAGTCCCCCTAAGGAAAACCCCCAAAGATATATTTCTGCTTCAGGATGTCGCCTTTCCACAAATTGAAAAGCTGAACATGCATCGAAAAGATCCATTGCATATGTTTTTCCCGAAAAAGCTGCAATAGCCCATTGGTCTCTGTTTTCTCCGAAAGTCTCTCTATCGTGACGAATACGGCTCGTTTCTGTCAAATAAATAGAAATATCCAATGAAGAGAGCATATTCGCAAGGACAGCATATTTATTTCCTTCTTGAAGAGAAGCACATCCATGAACCCCATGAAAAAGGATCAACACTTGGCGAGATGGGACCTTCGACGGAACATAATTAAGGGAAACTTTTTTATCACCAAAGCTTCCTTCTACAAATAGAGTTTCTCTAGACATCACACACCTCTTTCGCCTCAATTAAAAGCAAGAGAAACATGCCTCATCACATTTGCTTTTTTACATCCTTTTAAGAAACCGGTATCAAAGCTCTCACCCTAAAAAAATCTCTATCGTTTTTTTATTATATATTATATTGTTTTTCTCTTCCTGATTTGACAAAGCCACTTTCTAGGGTCACAATGAAGATAATAAAGTACTGGGGGAGTCGGCGTAAACCGGCTGAGAGGAGACGAGAGGTCTCGACCCCTAGAACCTGATCCGGGTCATGCCGGCGAAGGGAAGTCTAGAGAAATATTCCGACAAGTTACTCCCTTCCTTCCTCCGGCAGACACACAAGGAGGAAAAATTCATGCGTACTAAAACTCGAGTATTGGTTGAAGGGGCCTTGGCAGTAGCCATGACTGTAGCTTTTTCTCATTTAAAGCTATGGCGAATGCCTCAAGGGGGATCGGTGACACTGGAAAATATCCCGTTGTTGCTTTTTGCGCTTCGTCACGGTGTTAAATGGGGAGTAGGAGCAGGGCTTGTAGCTGGATTAGTCCAACTTCTGCTTGGTGGATATGTGGTGCATCCAATTCAAGCTCTTCTCGACTATCCATTAGCTTTTGGGGTATTAGGTATTGCCGCACTTATACGTAAACCGCTGTGGGCTGGTTTAACGTTAGGAAGTTGTGGTCGCCTTATCTGTCACGTGCTTTCGGGAGTCGTTTTTTTCGGGAGTTATGCCCCTGAAGGAACAAATGTCTGGCTCTATTCAATCGTTTATAACAGCAGTTATATGGTACCTAATTTGGCGTTGAGCATTCTCGTGACCTATATGGTTTGGAAAAGGCTCTCACATATTAACCAGTGACAAATGCTTCGCATACAAAACCTGAATAAACGCTTTAACAACCTTTCTGTTATAGAAGGGGTCAATATGGTTTTGCCTCAAAAGAGTTTCTCTGTCCTCATCGGGCCATCAGGGTGCGGGAAAACTACTCTTTTTGACATATTGACAGGGATACTTCCTCGCGACAGTGGCTCTATAGAGTGGGAAGGGGAACAGCTTCCTCATCTTGGCACTAAAGCAGCCTATATGCAACAAAAAGACCTGCTCCTTCCCTGGCTCTCCCTCTTGGAAAATGCTCTGCTTCCCTCTATGCTCGCTGGCAAAAAGGGTCCTGCTGAACACCAGAGAGCCCATGAGCTTTTCTCGCACTTTGGGTTAGGGGGTTTTGAATCGTATCTTCCTCAATCTGTATCAGGAGGGATGAGACAAAGATGCGCTCTTATTCGAACCCTTATGTTCGAAAGGGAAATAGTTCTTTTAGACGAGCCTCTTTCTGCTCTGGATGCTATCACAAGACGTGGTCTCCAAACTTATTTAGCCATGCTCAAGAATCAATATGGGAAAACGGTATTGATGATATCTCACGATATAGATGAAGCCCTTGCTCTCGCCGATGACATTATTGTTCTCACTGCCAGCCCCATGAGAGTTCAAGATACTATTCACATATGTCGTCCTACTCTCTGTGATTCGATGGCACCATCTATGGAGACATTGAGATGTCGCATTCTCAATGAGTTGGAAGCAGGAGGAATACAATGAAAGGTCGAATCGCTTCATGTGTATTACTCTTCCTGCTAATAGGAATATGGGAGGTTCTCTGCAGAATTATCCAGATTCCTGTCTTTATACTTCCAGCCCCGTCGCGTATTGTCTCCGTAGCTATTTTTCAGGCTCCACTTTTAGCTCATCACGCACTAATCACGTGTTTCGAAATCCTTTTAGGAGTTGCCCTCTCAGTCATCGTGGCTATTCCCATGTCCATACTCATGTTTGCCTCACCTTTGGTGGAACAAGCTCTCTCCCCCCTCTTGATAGCTTCTCAAGCTATACCAGTCTTCGCTTTAGCGCCTTTATTGATAATTTGGCTAGGATACGGAATCTGGAGCAAAGTCTGTATGGCAGCCCTCATTATCTTCTTTCCTATAACTGTCAACTTGCTGGAAGGGTTTAAGAGTTGCGACTCAGACTACGATAAACTCTTTACCCTTATGGGAGCATCTTTTCCTAAAAGGCTTCGTTATCTCTACTGGCCCTGGGCTTTACCCTACTTTTTTGCCGGCCTTAAAGTAGGAGTTTCCGTTGCCACTATTGGCGCCGTTATTGGGGAATGGGTAGGGGCCCAAAGTGGGCTTGGCTATCTTATGATCCAATGGAATGCTCGCCTTCGGGTCGATATGGTTTTTGCTGCCATACTCTGGCTTACTATTATAGGGATATCCCTCTGGAGCATTGTTAGCTTTTTAAATAAAAAAGTTATTACGTGGAATCGATAAATTTTTAAGAAAGAAGGGACACATATGAAAAGGCAGATAACACCTATTTTTATTGTTTGTGCATGTCTTATGACTATAGTTTCTCCGCTATGGGGAGCAGAAAAGCTTTCCCTTATGCTTGATTGGTTCCCTAATATTGATCATCTCCCCCTTTTTGTTGCCCAAGAAAAAGGCATTTTTGATAAATACGGGCTCGATATATCTATCCTTTCTCCTGCAGAAACTGCAGATCCTCTTAAACTAGCTGCCTCTGGTCACGTAGATTTAGCTATAGCTTATGAACCTCAGGCTATCATGGCAGCATCAGAAGGAATACCTATAAAGGTTGTTGGACGACTTATTGGCCACCCTCTGTCTACTCTTCTTTTTATAGATGATAAAGATATAAGGGAACCATCAGATCTTGAAGGGAAGAATATCGGTTATACCGTCCCAGGAATGATGGATTTTCTTACAGATGGATTTGCCCGGAAAAATAACGTAAAAAACTACAAGCTCATCAATGTGGGGTTTTCCATCTTGCCTTCTCTCACCACAGGGAAAGTAGATGCCGTTATGGGGCCATATAAGAATTATGAAGTCGTAGAGCTGGAACAACATGGATACAAAGCAGGCTACTTCGAACTTGAAAAATACGGTATACCTGACTATGACGAACTCGTTTTCATCTCTGGAGAAAAAAACCTTCAAAATCGAGAAAAAGCTATTGCCACTTTTTGCCAGGCTCTTCAGGAAGCAATAGAGGAAACACGCAGAACTCCCCAAGAATCGTTGGACCTGTATTTAAAGGCTGTACCTGAAGCTGAAGAGAAACTAGAATTCGCTGCTCTAGAGAAAACTCTCCACCTCTTTGCAGAAAGCCAGTCTTTTGACAAAGAGAAGTGGCAAGAATTTGCTAATTTCGCCTTATCTATTGGAATGATCGGAAAGGAAGTGAACGTGTATGACATCCTGTGGAACAGAAAATAGTGCCCCCCTTACAACAACAGAAAGGCATATAAAAAAGCTCACTGTAGCAGGTCTTCTTGCTGCCGCAGGAGTACTGCTCTCTGGAGTATATATTCCCTTCGGACCCACTAAATGTTTTCCTTTTCAACATACTATTAACGCTTTTTCTGGCATATTGCTTGGTCCTTGGTGGGCTGCTTCCATTGCTTTTGTAACGAGCTTCATTCGAAATATGATGGGGACAGGAAGCCTTTTTGCCTTTCCAGGAAGCATTCCAGGCGCTCTAATGGTGGGTTTTACCTATCGCCTCTTCAAAAAAGATTGGGCAGCTTTAGCAGAGCCCTTGGGGACAGGACCTATAGGAGCCACTCTTTCGGCACTGGTCATAGGCCCTGCTATAGAAAAAACTCCAGCTCTGGGAGGACTCCAGATGGCCTTTCTCGCTAGCAGTATCCCTGGTGCTTTGTTGGGATATGGGCTTGTGGTTTTAACAAAACGAATGGGGCTATTTAAAAATTTCTATCTATAGGGAGAAACAACAGCAGAAAATGAAGTCTAACAAACAGTTAAGAAAACGTCTCTGTCTGTTAGGGGAAAATGAATTAAAATTGAAAGAGAGAGGGTGTTTTGAAACACCCTCTCTCTTCATTTCTTTTCTATTAAAGACATTATCTTTTGAGCCTCAGCCTGAATATTTGGGGCTCCTATTACTGCTGAAATAAGGGCCACCCCCTGAACTCCAGTCGTCATTATTTCGGGAATTTTATCTATAGTAATGCCTCCAATGGCTACCGCCGGAATGGGAACCTTTCTCATAATCTCTCGAATACGAGAGGGCCCCACCACCTTCGCATCCACTTTGCTTCCTGTAGGATAGGCCGCGCCTATGCCAATGTAGGAAGCACCCAGGGCCAGAGCCTGTTCCGCCTCTTCCTCCGTATGAGCTGAAACTCCCACTATAAAGGAGTCAGGAACAAAGGGTTTTACCGCTTCAAGGGGAAGATCGTCCTGACCGAGATGAACCCCATCTGCCCCAACTGCTAAAGCCACATCAACACGGTCATTAATAATGAGAGGGGTACCATAACAATGACATATTTTTCTAAGAGACTGCGCTACTTCAAAAAGACAACGTCCTTCCATTTCTTTATCTCGCAGTTGAATTAAGGTGGCACCTCCACGAAGAGCTGCTTCTGTCTGTTCTTCCAGAGAAAAAGGGGCTCCAATCTTTCTATCTGGAATGACATAAAGCTTCAGCATTTCCATTATGTTTTTCATAAACATCTCTCCTTACTCCCTTCCCATCGACTCTCTGCGTCGAAGAAATCGGGAGGAGATAGACGATATATCTCATCTATAAAAGCACAGCCAAAGGAACCGGGGCCTCGTACCCACTCTACTTTTTCTGCACGTTCCGAGGCTATGGAAACAGCTATAAGTCCAGTCAAACTGGCAAGAAGAGGATCTTTCGTTACAGCAGCACACCCAGCAATGATCGTTCCTACAGAACAACCACTGCCCGTTATCTCTGGCAACCAATGGCTTCCGCCCTTAACCGAAAAGGTATTTTCCCCATAAACGATAACATCTATCTCACCAGTAGCTACGGCAACTACATTATATTGTTCAGATATGCGAGAGAGCGCTTTTTTCACATCCCCTTGAGCTGCCCCCCCATCTATTCCTCGAATAACGCCCTCTTCCCCACCTAAAAGGCACATTTCTCCGCTATTGCCCTTCACTATAGAGACATGCCCACTCTCTAAAATACGATGGACAAAATCCCTTCGCACGTCAGTAGCCCCATAACCTACTGGATCAAGGATCAAAGCCTTATGCTCGGGAGTTTGAGATAAAGCAACAAGGACTGCTTCTGCCGCCATAAGGCTTTCTGATGTGGGCGTTCCCACGTTCATAAGAATGCTATCAGCTTGAGCTACAAAGCCCCCTGCTTCATCTCTACATAAAGACATGACTGGAGAAGCTCCGGAAGCCAAACAAACGTTAGCCTGAAGAGATGCTGCTACCATATTGCTCAGCTGGTAGACTAATGGTTTTTCCTTTTTTAGATCCGACCAGACAGACGCCAGTTCTGAAATCGAATACCCAGAATCACTCCGTATCATTCGAATCGACAACCCAAGAAGGCCTTACAGCATGACCTAAAGGTCCCCATCCATGACCTGGTTTAAAACTATGGCTTAAAGCCAGACGTAAATACTGTCGCCCTAAAGAAACAGCTTCGAGAAGGTCTCGTCCCGCAGCCAATTCCGCAGCAATAGCAGCGCTCAAAGTACAGCCTGTACCGTGCGTATTCTGGGTATTGATTCGAGAATCTTCAAAAACTGTAATCTTCCCTTCATTGAAAAGCACATCTACAACTGTCTCTCCCGCCTCATCTTCTTCCATATGACCACCCTTTACAAGCACTGCTTTGGGGCCAAGTCCTGCAATAATTCTGGCAGCTCTTTCCATATCCTCTTGAGTGTTGACATCTATACCGCTTAACTTGGCTGCTTCCGGCATATTGGGGGTTACAAGCAGGGCAAGTGGAAGAAGCTGCTCTTGCATGGCCGTAATTGCCTCTTCTGCAATAAGGGTCACCCCACTTTGAGAAATCATAACAGGATCAACTACAACGTTCGAAATTTGATAGTTTTTTAGAGCTTCACATGTTACACCAATAATCTCTTTTCGACTGAGCATCCCCGTCTTGACAGCGTTTACAGTAAAGTCAGAAAGAACCGCCTTCAACTGCGCCTCCACATTTTCCTCTGGAAGATTGAAGATATCGGTAACTGTAAGGCTATTTTGCGCCGTTACCGCTGTGATAACGGACATGCCAAAAACATGGAGAGCCGCAAAAGTTTTCAAATCTGCCTGAATTCCAGCTCCACCCCCTGAGTCGCTACCTGCAATAGTAAGTGCGTTACCACGATACAATACCAAAAAGAGCACCTCCCAAAAAATAAAAGAGGAGCCCCGCCTGCAACGGCGAACTCCTCCTTATAAAAGCTCCCTGCGCCAGCATTATCCGGATCAGGTGGTAAGGGTCGAAAGCACGCCGGCTTTCCTCTCAGCTCCATATGAGCTCCCCTGTATAAAAAGCATGCTTTTACCCTTTGCCTATACTCTCTCCTTCAATGGATCTCCCTCCTGTAAAGAGAGCCACTTTCCCCAATCAAAATGAAGCAACCCGCTCACGACATAAATAGAAATAGCCGCCAGAGGGGCTGAGGTATGGAGAGTTACAATAAGAGCCAAAGCAACAAAGCCTAAAAAGAAAAACTTTTTCTTATTGCTGTTCCCTTTACGAAGCCCCTTTAAATTCCCGTAAGGAACACTCGAAATCATAAGGACACCAGTAGTTACTGCCAAAGCCGCTGCCACATAAGAAGGAAGAGAAAAACCAGCAATCACAAAAGAAGCGAGAAAAAGACCTCCTGCTGGAATGGGAAGTCCCTGAAAAGGGCCAGGAACATGAACCACATTAAAACGAGCGAGTCGAAGAGCTCCGCAGAGAGCAAAAAAGCAAACAGCAAGCCCCCCCGTGACGCCTGCAAAGCCCTGAAGAGACGTAACATACATCAGAAACGCAGGTGCTACTCCGAAGCTCACAACATCAGCCAAGCTATCAAATTCCATTCCAAACTGGCTTCCGCCCCCAAGACTTCTGGCAACGCGTCCATCCATAAAATCGAAGAACACTGCAAAAAAAACCAACCACGCAGCTGGGACATATTTCCCGTGAAAAGAAAGAATCAGTGACAGCATGCCACAGAGTAAATTCCCACTCGTGACCATATTAGGGGCTATTTCGCGAAAAGAAAGATGCCGTTTTTTAATCATTTTCATTTTTCGCCGTCACTCCCAAAACAGATTTACCAGCCTTTACTTTCTGGCCGATATACACAGATGACTTTACACTCTTGGGCAGGTATACGTCAACTTTAGACCCTAACTTAATCATCCCGAAACGTTCTCCTCGATCTAAGTACTGCCCTTTTTCAAGACGACAAACAATGCGACGTGCCAGGAAACCGGCAATTTGAACTAAAAGCACTGGCCCTCGGTCTGTATGGAGACCAATATACATGCGCTCATTTTCTTCTGAAGCCTTCGGAGCGAAAGCCATCCACTTTTTACCAGGAACATATTCTAAGTACTCTACTGTTCCCTTTTGAGGTACCCTGTTTATATGTACATCTAAAGGGGACATAAAAATACCTATCTTTAAGGCCGATCCCGTATAGGGATGAAAAGCCTCTTCTACCTCCACTACTTTGCCATCTGCCGGAGACACCCATCCCTCTTTTTCTTCTGGAAGAATTCGTTCCGGGTCTCTATAAAACCACACCATCGAAGCCAGAACCCCTCCCATTATTCCAGCCATCCACGGAGATATCATAAAACTGGCTCCTGTTAAGAGAGCGGCAAAAATTATAGTGGGCCAACCGTCACGAGCGATCATATAGAAGTATCCCCATCTTCCGTAGTAGAAACAACACTCGCATCTGCTACTGTGTCTCCTTCGTCAAGTCTCACCATAATGCTTCCCATCGCGGTTCGACCTAAAACCGGCGTCTCTGCCACAGCAAGACGAATCATCCGACCGCGGCTAGTAATAGCAATAATCTCATCCTCTTCAGCGACGCTCCAACACCCTACAATGAGCCCTGTCTTTTCGGAGAGATTCATAACCTTAACGCCAAGGCCGCCCCGATGTCGAAGCATAAACTCGTCGTAGCGCGTACGTTTCCCAACACCCTTTTCACTCAAAAGCAAGGGCCAGCGATTATCAAAAACCCTATCGCAACCAATGACATAATCGCCTTTCGCAAGTCGGATGCCTCTCACGCCCCGAGCAGCTCTTCCCATCGGGCGAAACTCACTCTCTTCAACTCGAAGTGCCTGACCCTGAGCCGTAACAATCAGCAAATGATCTTCGCCGGAAGTAAGGACTATCTGGGCTATCTCATCTCCCTCATCCAACCCCAACACTCTTCGTCCTGCCCGTGTCAAGTTTTTGAGTTCACTGAGATCCAGACGTTTTGCCGTGCCTTTTTTAGTGATAAAGAAGGCATACTGCGCTCCTTCCACCGCACGTCCATGCATGGCCACTACACGTTCTCCCTCTTCAAGAGCAATAAAGCGGTTTACCATCTTCCCGCGCCCACTCTTCGACTCGGGAATCATATAGCCTCGAAGGGCAAAAACCCTCCCCATGGAGGTAAAAAGATAAATATCTTGATGGGTTTCTGTTACGGCCACTAAGGCTATTTCATCTTCTTCCTGAAGAGTCGCTCCCTTTCTGCCTTTCCCCCCCCGCCCTTGGAGGGAGTATTCTTCAAGATCTTTCCTTTTCAGGTATCCATCCTGAGAAAGAACTACAACAATGTCACTTTCAGGGATTAGATCCTCTAAAGAAAGCTCCTCGAATGCTTCGATAATTTCAGTCTTTCTTTCATCTCCAAAGCGCTTCTTAAGATCAAGAAGCTCTTCTTTTATCACTGAGTCAAGGATTTTAGGGTTCCCTAAAATAGACTGGAATCTCTCTATATCAGAAAGAAGCTGAGCTAACTCCGTTTCAAGTTTCTCTCGCTCTAACCCTGTAAGCCTCTGAAGGCGCATATCAAGAATTGCCTGAGCCTGAAGCTCTGAAAAACCTAGCTTTTCTATAAGTCCCTTCCTCGCCTCATCTGTAGTTTTAGAGCCCCTTATGAGAGCGATAACTTCATCAATAATATCAAGGGCCTTCACTAGGCCTTCCACGATATGTGCCCTGGCCTGAGCCTTTTCGAGACGGAATTGGGTTCTTCTTCTAACGACGTTGCGTCTATGATTAAGAAAAATAGAGAGCATTTCTATAATAGGAAGCTCCCGGGGATGCCCGTCTACTAAGGCTAGATTAATTACTCCGAAAGTACTCTGGAGCTGGGTCCGACGATAGAGCTGCCGCAAGACCAAGTTCGGGTCAGTATCTTTATTGATCTCCAAAACAATGCGAAGCCCTTCTCTGTCAGATTCATCCCGGATATCTGTTATCCCATCTATATGCTTATCCTGAACGTTCTTGGCGATAGTTTCGATGAGATTGGTCTTATTGACCATATAGGGGATCTCGGTAATTACTACAGATGTTTTTCCTCGTTTCCCTTCCTCCACCTCTGTTTTACCGCGCATGATCAGCTTGCCGCGCCCAGTCTGATAGGCTTCAATAATGCCTTCTCTCCCCAGAATAACTCCACCCGTAGGGAAGTCAGGGCCTGGCATACGAAGCAAAATTTCTCCAAGATCTACATTTCCCGGATCCGTGTCGATAAGATACTCAAGGGCATCTATAACTTCACTCAGATTATGAGGAGGGATGTTCGTTGCCATACCTACTGCTATTCCCGAGCTACCATTAATAAGCAAGTTGGGGAGCATGGCCGGCAAATAGAGGGGTTCCTGTAGGGATTCATCAAAATTTGGTCCCCAGTCTACCGTGTTTTCATCGATGTCCGCAAGCATAAGCTCTCCGATTTCATAAAGCCGCGCTTCAGTATATCGCATAGCAGCTGCTGGATCTCCATCGATGGAGCCAAAGTTACCCTGTCCATCCACAAGGCGATAGCGCATACTGAAATCCTGAGCCATACGCACCATGGTTTCATAAATAGCAGCGTCTCCATGGGGATGATACTTACCCATGGTTTCTCCAACCACACGAGCAGATTTCTTATACGATGAGGAATGGCGAAGGCCGAGTTCCATCATTGCATAAAGGATCCTTCTTTGAACAGGTTTAAGCCCGTCCCGGGCGTCAGGAAGAGCCCTCCCCACTATGACACTCATGGCATAATCAAGATAGCTATGTTTAATTTCTTCCACTAAGGGGAGAGGAATTACTTTCCCAAATAGGGGCTCACCTTTTCTCTCATCCATATACTTCTTACCTCCAAATAAAGTTCCTTTTAAAAGAGCTTATAAACATAAATGACAAACTATAACATTTTAACACGTCTCAACAGCATGGCGAAAAATCCTAAAGAAGAAGCTCTGCTCTTCTTTAGGATTTGCATGCCGAAAATTTACTTTTCGCCTCCCCAGCAATCTTTATAAACTGCATTATTATCTATTCCGTGATGAGGTGCTTTTTCTTCTGCTGGATATCCGAGGGCTGCGATTCCGATCACTTTTATATGAGCGGGCACCTTCAAAATAGGACAAACTCGCTCTTCCCGGGGATGTCGTCCCATAACTTTTAACCAGACACCCTCAAGACCTAATGCTCTGGCTGCTAATAACATGTTCTCCAACGCTGCCGCTCCATCTTCTATCCAAGCTGTATCCCCTTCCGGATAGAGAGACGTATCGGCGCAAACTGCAATAGCAAGGGGTGCTTCTGCCAACATTTTCCCTGAATCATGAGCAACCGACAACTGGTCTAATATTTCCCTTCTCTGTATCACTATAAATCGACACGGCCTCCTGTTATGAGCACTTGGAGCCGCAAAAGCACACTCAAGAAGGATATGGACAACGCCAGGCTCTGTAGGGGTCAATGTAAACTTACGAATGCTCCGACGGCCTAAAATATTTTGAATAACGGGATGCTCTCTTCTCTCCATAGTCAACCAACTCCTTTATCGATGATAAAAATGTCTACCACCGTTCCATATGCAAAGCGCCCTGATCTATCCCTTGATGAGGTTCCTTTTTTTCTTTACCATACCCCAAAACCGCAATACCCAACACTGCTATGTGATTGGGTATTGATAAAATTTTTCGAATAGATTCCTCCTTGCCAGGAGCATGACGAACACCAAGCCATACTCCATCAAGACCAATGGCATGGGCTGCAACGAGAATATTCTGCATGGCAGCGGAGCAATCCTCTTCCCAGTATCGATGAGCAAAATCACTTTTTTCGGGGTCTCCGCATACAACTATAGCCAAAGGAGCTTCAAAGAGCATTTTGCCGTAGGGATGATCCTCTGCCAGTCGATTAAGAAGCTCTCTGTCCGTTACTACCACGAAGTGACGAGCACGGCTATTAGCCGCACTGGGAGCCGCACATCCACATTCAACAAGAAGCTCTATTTTTTCTTTTTCTACCAGCCTCTCCTCAAAACGACGAATGCTTCGACGCCCCAAAATGGCACGAATCGTCTCGCTATCCCTGATTCTCATTCTATTTCACCACCCTCACTTCATCTACGCTTAAAAATCCCCCCATGCACCAAGCAAAAACTTCTCTCCCCACCAGTATACATCATGTTTTCTAAGATTATTTTTCAAAATTGTCATGCGCGATTTTCTCTCGCATAGGCTCATAATCACTGCGTAATGGATGGTATCGGCTACACCTTCTACGTCGTAAGGATTCACCAGAAGAGCTCCCTTTCTCATCTGACAAGCCGCCCCGGCAAATTCACTTAATATAAGGGATCCTCCATTACTGGAATGGCAAGCACAATATTCTTTACACACGAGATTCATGCCGTCTTTCAAAGAAGTAACGAGAGCCGTATCTGTAGCATGATATAAAGCTGCTAACTCCTCTTGGGAAACTGATGTATACTGATAAGTAATGGGGGTCCATATATCTGTAGAAAAACGCCTATTAACAACGCGAACCAGTTCTTCTATTTCTTCTCGGAGGTTCCGGTATTCGTATATGCCTTCTCGGCTAGGGACCAACACCTGTAAAAGCATAATTTTATCCTGCAACGTACTATATTTCTCAAGAGCCCGGGAAAATGCCCGAAGTTTTTCTGGAACACCTTTTGTGTAATCTAATCTATCGACGCCAAGAAAGAGGTGCCTTCCCCCTGCGGCCTGCCGAACTTTCAGAGCTCTATCTACAACTTTTTTTCTTTTACTTAAGTCGCAAAAAGCCTTATAGTCGATACTTGCTGGTAGATTGCCTATTTTCATTTGATGTATACCTGTATTAAGGGAAACAAGCATACCACGACCTTCTATATGACTCGACGGATAGAGAATCTTCATAGAATTGATAAAGTTCTTACGATCCCGGTGAGTTTGAAAACAAAGGAAAGTATATTGTTGTAATTCTTCCATTATCGCTACTCGCCATGGGAGTTTCATAAATACATCCGGAGGAGGGAACGGAATATGTAAAAAGAAAACACATTGCCGTTTAACCCCTATTTTCTTGAAACTTTCAGCTAAAGGAATAAGCTGATAATCATTGACCCATATAAGATCTTCAGGTCGAGTATTTTCAGCAACAATTTTAGCAAATTTATGATTAACTTGGAGGTACAACTCCCAAAAATGGGGGGAAAAAGAACATTTTGTCTCTAAATCATGGAAAAGGGGCCATAACACCGAATTGGAAAAACCGTGGTAATATCCTTCTATTTCCAGTTCTTCAAGCTGTACCCCTATTATCTGAAAACCAGATCGACGAGAGACTGGCTCTAAAATATACCGCAACTTCTCAGATCCGATCTCTTCTTTACAACCTGTCCAACCTATCCATAGACCCCCTCGGCTTCTCAATACTGGAGAAAGGGCTGTTACAAGCCCTCCAGCGCCAGGATCTACTACCCACTCTTCTCTGTTTTTCCTCAAAACAACGGGCAAACGGTTTGAAACTACAACCACGCGTTTCCCCACCCATTTATCCATAGCTAGCCCCCCTTCTCCTTGCCAGACAAGCACACCATCTGTTAAGGAAGCTCGTTACTTCGCCAGGTGGAGATAGCTGTACTAGGGCTTCTGTTTCCCTCTCCTCTGCTGTTACAAGAACAGAAAGCCCCTTCCCTCTCATTGCGGCAAAAGCTTTTGCATCGGAAACATCGTCTCCAAGATAAGCGGAGACGGAGCTCGGATGCTCCTCTAAAAGAGCTTTCACCACCACTCCTTTGTGGATATCTGGACCAGTAACTTCTATTCCTCCACAAAAAGGAGAAATAACGAGACGAAAGCGTCGGCATATACTTTCCCAACCTAGACAAATATTTTCAATCTGCCTCGCATAAAACCGACAGTCCCTTCCTCGCCAATGAAGAGCTACAGACATTTCTTTCTTTTCGATCCAATGCAAGATACCCTCTTGTTCAACTATTTTAACGGCCGTCTCTAAACCCTCTTTTTGAGAAGGATCAAGGGGTATCTGAAATACTGTACCATCAGGGAATACACGCTCTCTGCCATAATTTCCCCATATTTCAACTTTTCCTACAAGGCCAGAAAGTCTCCCTACGTCCCTCGCATCTCGCCCAGATATCAAAACGACGATGCCGCCAGCCTCCACTATGCGAGAAATACATGCTGTCATTCCAGGCCAAGGAAAGGCTTTCTCCCGTTCCATCACAAAAGGAGCTAAAGTACCATCATAGTCACTCATCAAAAGAGGAGGAGATGGACTTCTGCCCATGGAATCCCAAAATTGTTCAAAAATTTTTCCAATAGGTCCTTCCGGATGAGGATCAATGATCATTTTACCCCGGCACCCCTCCGAAATAGAACAGTATAATAGATGCAAAAATTGTAACATATAGAAAAGAGGAAAGGAGAGGACAAAATTGACAGGAAAAGGAGTAGTCATCCTTGTAGAAGATGGTTTTAACGATCTAGAGTACTGGTACCCTTTTTATCGACTCGTAGAGGAAGGGTACGCTCCTATAGCCGTAGCGCCTGTAGCTCCTCATCGCTATACAGGGAAATATGAAACTACTGTTGATGTTACATACACAGCCCAAACAATTATGGACAATATGCCCAAGGCTCTTGTAATACCTGGCGGATGGGCCCCTGATAAGCTGAGGATGTCAGCAGACATTGTTGCTCTTGTTCATGAAATTTATAAGGTCGGTGGTATTATTGCAAGCATTTGCCATGGAGGGAGCTTGCTCGTTTCCGCAGGAATACTCCAAGGGAAAAAAGTTACATCTTTTCCAAGCATCAAAGATGACATGAAGGCCGCTGGGGCCCAGTGGGTAGACGAACAGGTTGTTATTTCTGATCGAATCATCACAAGTAGAAAACCAGCAGATCTGCCTTTTTTCACAAAAGCCCTTCTTGAAATTTTACATAAAGGATAGCAACCTGGACGGGATTTTCTGACGATTTTTATAGCTTGAAAATTTTTTAATAATAGATATACTTATTGTTGATATAGATCCAACTTAACAAGTTGTTTTTGGATTAATCCTATTTCAGAAAATAAATAAGCTGCTTCGTCTATCGGCCTGACCGAAAGACACGGTCAGCATTGAAGATGAAATCCAGCAGGTGTTTCCCTCTTTGTAGGGGGAGATACCTGCTTTTTTGTTCTTGAAAAAAGGGGGATGAGAATTGATATAAATAATATATGGGGAGTTTTCAATATGGGATAAGAACGTGTTAAAGGAATGCCACGACTCTATGTGGGGCTCGCAAAGAAGAATAATCTATTAAGAGAAAGATCGGAGCGAGATATATGAAAATAACGTCTATTCAAACAGGAACCATGTCTCTCACGCTTAAAAAACCTTTTAAAACCGCTGTTCGTACTGTAGATTCTATTGCTGATGTAGTGATAAAGATAGAAACAGATTCTGACGTAGTAGGTTTTGGAGAAGCACCTCCTACCGGAAAGATTACGGGAGATACTAGCGGTGCTATTTTAGGTGCTATCGAGGACCATATTCGTCCTTCTCTTATAGGAAGAGACGGGGATGATCTTGAAGGGAACTTAAAGGTTTTACAAGAATCTATCGTCGGGAACACGAGCGCAAAAGCAGCGTTGGATATGGCACTTTTCGATATATGGGGAAAAAGCCTCAAAGCTCCACTATACCGACTTCTGGGAGGTCACAGAGAGTATATCGAAACTGATATTACAATAAGCGTAAACGATCCCGATGAAATGACAAAAGATGCTATTAATGCCGTGGATCTAGGGTATAGAGTTCTTAAAATTAAAGTAGGGAAAGAAACAGGAAAAGATTTCGAGCGCATACGAGCAATACGGGAAGCTGTAGGTTGTGAAGTTAAAGTACGTATTGATGCCAATCAAGGATGGCAGCCTTCAGAAGCAGTCCGCATCCTAAGAAGTATGGAAGATGCCGGTTTTGACATCGAACTTGTGGAACAACCTGTAAAAGCAGAAGATCTGGAGGGGATGGCTCATGTAACAGCGAATACGTGCATTCCTGTCGTAGCTGATGAAAGTATTTGGTCTCCCAAAGACGCTTTAGAAATATTCAGAAGCAAGGCTGCTGATATGGTTAATATTAAGCTGATGAAATGCGGCGGACTCGCCAATGCTATGAAAATTATCGCTATTTCGGAAATATTTGGTGCCGAAGTTATGCTGGGCAGTATGCTAGAAGGCCAGGTTAGCGCAAGTGCCGCAGTTCATCTCGCCCTTTCAAAATCAAATGTAACTCGTGTAGATATAGACGGTCCACTTTTATGTTCTTCTTTACTGAATCTTGGCGGAGCACACTTTGTAGGGCCTGTAATTACACCTGGCGAAGGGTTTGGGATAGGAGTCACTATCATTCCTGACATTGCGTGGAATTAATCAGGAACGTATTGTTTTCACTCGTTGGATTAAAAGGAGGTTATCATAATGGAAAATGGAAGTCTTTTAGGTCTTATTCCTCTTCTTGTATATATCGTATTGTGTTTCAGTCCTTTTGGTCAGATATTTGCCGTTTCGGCTGGTATTATTGTAGCAGCGATAATAGGACATCATGGGATTATGGACATTGCGCAAGGGATTCGAGGCGGACTCGGTTCCTTCCTAGGGTATATTGGACTCATAATTTTACTTGGCGGCGGATTGGGGCATGTTCTAAAAAGAACGGGGGTTGTGAAAGAACTTGTACATATGGTTACGCGAAGGATGAATGTCAACTCCCCCCGAAAAGCCTTTTTAGTCACCATGGTCTGTTCCGTTTTTATTGTCAGCCTTCTTGGAACTCTCGCAGGCGGAAACGCTATTTTAGCCCCTATCCTTATTCCTATCGCAGCTTCTGTTGGAGTTACACCTAGCGCTATGGCTGTTTTGCTTCATGGAGCAGGCGCTTCCGGGCTTTTTCTTGGACCTTTCACTCCACCGATGGTAGCTCTCATGGAGTTTACCGGGCTTTCTTACCCCCAGGTTCTCGTAAATGCAGGCTTGCCAATTTCCATTATCATGTGGATTGTTACGTTCTTTTGGGCATCGAAAGTTCAAAAAAAGACCTTCGGGAAGGTTCGATACACAGAGGAAGACATGGAAAAAACTTCCTCTCATGATTTAGGATCAAATTCTCATGTAAAGCAGGCAACTGTCGCCTTCCTCGTTACAATGCTCTGTACAGTAGGATATGGAATTTATATAGAAGGAGGGTCTACTTTTGTAGTGGCTGTCATGATCCTCGCTTCTCTTTTAACAGGCATTGCTGGCCGTCTCAAAATAACAGAAATTATAGAATCTGTATGCGAAGGGGCCAGGGGCCTCATTTGGCTTTTCTTCTTCTTTGTTCTTTTGGACCCCTTTATCACTTTTATTTCAGACACTGGCGCCTTCCAAGCTCTTGCAACCATGTTGGAACCTTTGGTCAATCGAAGCGGCACTGTCGGTTTTATAACGTTGTCAACACTCGTAGGCATATTTGGCGTTCCTGGCGCGGCTGTGGCTCAGGCTGAGGTTATCAACAAAATGTTTGCTCCCTTAGTTCAATCGTTGAATATCCCCATGACATTGTGGGTAGTAGTCCTTCTCGTCGGCTCGCAAATGACATCTTTTGCAGTGCCGGAAGGAGATATGCAGGGGCAGATGGGCCTTGCCAGATCCGATGATCTTAAATCCGTGCTTTGCAATGGATGGCTCATCGTTCTTTGTACCGTTATTTATGTCGTTATTCGAGCCATTATCGTGGCGATGTAAAATGACCTGGCAAGAGAAAGTACAGAAAACACTTGCGCCCGCATCCTTCAAGGGAACTGCCGGAGTTGTAATAAAAGACGTGCAGGGCAAAGTTAAAATGTCTGTAAATGGAGGCGAGGTATTCCCTTCAGCGAGTCTCATCAAGTTACCTGTGCTCTGGACCCTTTTTATGGCGGCTCATTCCGGAAAGTTATCTCTTGACGACACACTTATGCTTAAAAACAAAGATAAAGTCGATGGGGGGATACTCCATAAATATAGAGAAGGAGCTCTGTTGCGACTTGAAGACCTCGCTCTCTTAATGATATCTGTGAGCGACAACACTGCTGCAAATCTTGTGATTGACCGACTGGGAAAAGACAGGATCAACAATGAGATAAAAGACCTCGGTCTGCATAAAACGATCTTAGGCAGAAAAATGCTTGATTTTGAAGCGAAAAAGGAAGGGAAAGACAACTACACAACCCCAGAAGACATGGCTTCTCTCTTGGAAATAATGCTGACATCCCCAAAACTTCCAGCGTCATTGAGGGAAAGAATGCTTGAACTCATGACCCTTCAGAAATTGAACTCCAAGCTTCCTTCATTAATTCCCTTCAACGATGTGGACGACATTGAAGGTTTCCTTGCTCATAAAACAGGAGAGCTTCCTGGATCTGAGCATGATGCAGGAATTTTTTTCCATGGAACAGAAACACCTGTCATCGTAACGATCCTCACTAAAGATCTCTCCAGCCGAATGATGGGGGTAGAGTTATGCTCCAAAATAGGACTTATTATTTTCGAGCATTTCGGGAAAGGGAATGGTACCTTCTCATACGTACAATAAAGCGTAGTTCAGACATTTTTCCACGAAAAATATTGAATATATCAATAGATTCACTAAAGTAACTACACAAAAAATCCAGCGAGAGGACTGTCTCGAAACGCTTCTCGCTGGATTTTTATATTCACAGTAGCTCCCTTGGCTAAGACTCAACCATGTTCTTATCAGAAATCCACCCCCATGGCTCGAATAAGCCATGGGTATGTGTCTTTCATCAAAGAAGGGTTGAAAGCAAAAATAACAAAAAGCCCCATAGCCATAGCAGAGTGAACAATAGATAGGAAGCCTCGATATTCCTCTCTTCTGGCAACCACACCTAAAGCTCCTTCACAAATAAGAAAGGCCAAAAGATAACAGATCCATTTTTTAATATCTGGTGATTGTACAAAGCGAAGAGTTCTCAATACCGAATAAGCAGACCATGTAGAGAGCACATACATTTGGACGAAGGTAAGAACAATCTTAATGGAAAAAGCAATAACCTTTGGAAAAAGAGCAGAGTTCCCCCTTCCCTCTTCTAATCTCTCAAGGGAGGCATAGAGATTCGCCACTTGGGGAACAACATAACGAGCATACGTACTGGATAAAACCCAAGCCCAAAGAACAAAAGGTACGGCAAACTTCATATAGAGCACCTACACTCCACCCCCTCTAATAAAAAGCCTACATATATTCTACATCTATTCAAGGGAATCTCCGATATATAAAAAGGCGGGATTTCCTTGGGAGGTGAATATAGATGGATATAGTCAACGCAGTACAAAGTGTAAAAGCCCAAGAAGTTTGTCAAAACATACTTATGGCTACCCAAACCTACACGCTTAAAAACGTAGCGGAGCTTCAGGAGAAAATGATGGCCCAGCTCTTTGAGAGCATGGGCCTCGGTCAAAACCTGAATGTGAAAGCCTAAAGGAATATTCCCGCCTCCCCGGCTCTTTGGTGTTTCCAAAGAGCCCTATCCCTATTTTTTTCTATAAGGAGGACTCTTCCGAACTTCTGTCCACAAGAGGGGTGGAATACGCCGTCTCCGCATCCCATGGAAAGAGGATCCATGTATCTTGGCTTACCTGAGTAATATAGGTATCTACATAAGAACACCCTTCCGGTTTCGCATATACCGTAGCAAAGTACGCTTTCGGAAGCATTTTCCGCACAACCTGAGCGGTTTTCCCCGTATCCACAAGATCATCGATAATAAGACAATTTTCTCCATCACCCTCGATCTTCTTCAGGATATGGGCCTCCCCTTGAGTCCGAAGGGTATAGCTTGATATACAAACTGTATCTACAACACGAATATTAAGCTCTCTCGCAATAATAGCTGCAGGAATAAGGCCGCCTCGAGCTATACCTATGATTTTGTCCCATTTTCTTGACAAAAGCCTCCACGCAAGAGCCTTACAATCGCGGTGAAGCTGATCCCACGAAACGGGAAATGTTTTATGATACCGATCTTCACTACCCATAACAGATGCCTCCCCGACACTAAGAAATCATAGATATATTACACGTTTTTATTCCAAAATAGATACCCATTCTTTCGTCTCTTCTTTTTAAACCCTTTCCTTTTATTCTTAAAACAGTATAATTGTAAGGGTCAACGCCTTTTAAAACTAGTATTTCTATTATAAAAATTATGGAAAGAGAGGGCATCTAAATGAGAAGAAAGTTTGTGGTAGCATTACTGGCGCTCAGCATGGTCCTCTGCGGAACGGCATTTGCTATGGAGGCTATCCCCGCAGAAAAAACAAACCCTGGTTTTGTCTATATTGGTCCTGTAGGTGATGGCGGATGGACGTATATGCATGATCAGGGACGAAAAGAAATGGAAGAAGCCTTTCCTGGAGTAAAATCCAGTTTTGTCGAGTCAGTACCAGAAGGCCCTGATTCTGCCAGAGTTATGGAAACCTTTATAAGAAATGGATCAAAAGTTATCTTTGCCACTTCCTTTGGATATATGGATTTTGTACAAGAAGTAGCGAAAAAACATCCTGATGTTGTCTTTATGCATTGCTCCGGGTATAAAAGAGCTGATAATGTAGGTATTTATTTTGGTAGAATGTATCAAGCTCGATATCTTTCTGGCTTGGTGGCAGGAAAAATGACAAAGAGTAACGTTGTAGGCTTTGTTGCTGCTCATCCTATTCCGGAAGTAATTCGTGCCATTAATGCTTTTACTCTTGGCGTTCGGAAAGTGAATCCTGAAGCTGTGGTAAAAGTAGTTTGGCTGTTCTCTTGGTTTGACCCCGGTAAAGAAAAGGAAGCCACGAAGGCTCTTATCGACTCTGGGGCCGATGTTATTGGGATGCATGCAGATAGCGGAGCCGCTCCTCAAACAGCGGAAGAGGCCGGGGTTTATGTGGTAGGATACAACAATGACATGAGCCAATATGCCCCCACAAAACACCTTACAGCTCCTATTTGGGATTGGGGAATTGTGTATAAGCATGTGATGGAGCAGGTCACTACCGGCACATGGGAATCTGAGGACATTTGGTGGGGATTAAAAGAAGGCATGGTCAAGCTTGCTCCCTATGGGAAAGATGTTCCAGAAGAGGTTAAGGCCGTTGTAGAAGCAGAGAAAGAGAAAATAATTTCTGGCACATGGGATGTTTTTGATGGCCCTATTAAAGATCAGAGCGGTACAATAAAAGTTGAAGCTGGGCAATCGATTTCTGATGCAGACAAGCTCTCCATGAGCTGGTTCGTTGAAGGTGTAAAGGGAGATATTCCTAAATAAACACTTCAAAGATTAGGGAGGGCGCTTTTGTGGCGCCCTCTTTTTTTTGAAAGAAAGGAAAGGGAGCTATGAACAAAGAAAAGGCTGTTCCTCCACTCGTAGAAATGCAAGGTATTACCAAAGCCTTTGCAGGGGTAACCGCCAACCGAGAGATTGATTTTGATGTATTGTCAGGGGAAGTCCATGCCCTCCTTGGAGAAAATGGGGCCGGGAAGTCTACATTGATGAATATCCTTTATGGGCTCTATCGGCCTGATGCTGGACATATTTTCATTAAAGGGACCCCTTACACTTTTATGTCTCCCAAAGATGCTATCGCAGCCGGTATTGGGATGGTTCATCAACACTTTATGCTTGTCCCAAGCCAGACTGTTTGGGAGAATATGATTCTCGGTTTGGAGGATCTTCCATATATTCTTCCTCGAAATGAAATCCGTGAAAAAATTCGGAACATCTCGTCTCAATATGGCTTGGAAATAGATCCTGACGCTAAAATATGGCAACTTTCAATCGGGGAACAGCAACGAGTTGCCATATTACAAATGCTTTTCCGAAAAGCAAAGGTTTTGATTCTTGACGAACCTACAGCTGTATTGACGCCACAAGAATCTCTCAATCTTTTTAAAACTATTCAACAGATGACAGCGGAAGGTCATGGTATCGTTTTTATATCCCACAAACTCGACGAAGTCCTCTCTCTCTCTGACAGAATTACAATTCTCCGTAAAGGAGAAAAAACTGGAACTGTACAAACATCTCATACATCTAAGGAAGAGCTCGCAGAGTTCATGATGGGGCGAAAAATAGCATTTACTATAAATAAAAGAAGTCAGGCTCCTGGGGAATCCGTGCTAAAAGCCGAAAAAATCTCTATTCTAAACGATCGAGGAATTACTGCTGTCCGCAATCTTTCACTTTCTATTCGAGAACGGGAGATTTTAGGCCTTGCTGGCATCGCCGGAAATGGACAACATGAACTTTGCGAAGCACTGGTAGGGCTCCGTCCTGTTGAGTCAGGGCACATTATAATGAATAATAAGGAGCTGGAGAATCAAACTCCAAAATCTTTTATTTCCAGTGGGATGCGCTATATACCTGCCGACCGCAAAGGCACAGGACTCGTCCCCAATATGGATATTAAAGAGAATTCTATTCTCAAAAAATATTGGAAAAAACCTGTCGCACGAGGTCTTTTGATCAATTGGAAAGTGGTTTTTAAGCAAGCAATAGATCTTGTAAAAAAATACAGTGTCAGTACTCCATCTGTAGAGACGCCGGTGAAAAATTTATCTGGTGGAAATTTGCAAAAACTCATGTTGGGAAGGGAACTAAGCGATGCGCCCAAAGCGCTGGTTGCCGTTCATCCTACATGGGGTCTCGACGTGGCTGCAACACATTTTGTCAGACAACAGATTTTACACGAACGCGATCGAGGAACTGCTATTCTCCTTGTATCAGAAGATCTTGAAGAACTTCTCTCTCTCAGTGATAGATTAGCAGTAATCTTTAAAGGTGAAATCATGGGCATTTTCGATAATCCAGGAGAGGCGACTCCCGAAAAGATAGGACTCATGATGGCTGGGACCCCTCTTCAATTCCTTTTGAAAGAGGTTTAGTTCCATGAAATATTTTAGAGTAGAAAAGAGACTTTCCACCCCCGGTTGGTTTGCTGTCGCTATCCCTCTGTTGGCAATATCTCTTGCCCTTCTCTCTGGGGGTATTTTCCTTTATTTTCTTGGAGTATCTCCACTACAAGCCTATTCCTCCATGTTCAAGGCTTCATTAGGAGATGCATACGGCTTTACGGAAACCATAGTGAAGGCTATCCCCCTTTCCATAGCAGGAGTGGCTGTAACCCTCTCTTTTAAAATGCTTATTTGGAATATTGGGGCGGAAGGCCAGATTTTCATGGGGGCTCTTGCCACAGCAGCAGCAGTACGCTACGCCTTTGTAGATCAGCCTTTTATCATGTTTTGGATTATGTTTGCGGCAGCAGCTTGTGCTGGTGGAATATGGGCTGCATTTGCCGGATATCTCAAGGCTCGTTGGAATGTCAATGAGATCATTACAACTCTTATGCTCAACTACATCGCCATCCATTTGGTAGATTTCTTTGTGTATGGTCCCTGGCGAGATCCAGCCAGCCTCGGTTTTCCCATGACAGCCCCTTTCCCAGATGCTGCTCGTTTGCCCCTTTATGGGAATACCCGAGTACATCTCGGCTTCTTAATAGCGATTGTTTTTGCCATGCTCTTCTGGGCTATTCTGAAATGGACTCGATGGGGATATGAGATTCGCGTTATTGGAGAAAATCCCAGAGCAGCCAGTTTTGCTGGAATCAATTATCTTCAGAACGTATTAATTATTATGTTCATATCTGGTGCCCTGGCCGGGTTGGCAGGCATGTGTGAAATAGCTGGGCTCCAAGGGAGGCTTCAACATGGTTTCTCTGCTGGATTTGGGTATACTGCCATTATCGTAGCGTGGCTATCAAGATTGAATCCCTTAGCGGTTTTACTCGTTTCTTTCCTGATAGGAGCTATGCTTGTAGGGGGAGAAACCCTTCAAATAGTGATGAGGCTCCCTCTGTCGAGCATACTCGTTTTACAGGGGTTACTTCTTTTCTTTGTTCTCGGCGGGGAATTTTTCAGAAAATATCGAGTGCGTCTTGTTTCGAGGGGAGACAATTAATATGGAGATTCTTATTCCTATTCTTACCGCAGCCGTGCGAAGTGGTACGCCTATTCTCTATGCCACTCTGGGAGAAATTGTTACAGAAAAGGCAGGAATTCTTAATCTAGGGTTAGAAGGCATTATGCTCGTAGGTGCTTATACGGGCTTTGCTGTCACATACCATTTGGGCAGCCCTTGGCTTGGAGTGGTCATGGCTTTTGTCGTAGGCGCATTGTTATCTCTCATCCATGCCTTCATTTCTATTACAATGAAGGGGAATCAGGTCGTAAGCGGTCTGGCTCTTACTATGTTTGGAACTGGTGCAAGCTCCCTTCTTGGTCGCTCATATATAGGATTCACTATTGAAGGGCTTAATAAAATTCCCTTGCCCGGCCTATCCCAAATACCTATTATTGGGCCCGTTCTCTTTAACAACGATGCCCTTATTTATGGTTCTTTCATATTAGTGTTTTTTCTTTATTGGTTTTTTCTTCGTACTCGCAACGGATTAAATCTAAGAGCGGTAGGAGATAACCCGCAGGCAGCTGATGCCATGGGCATTAGCGTAGATAAAACGCGGTACCTCTACACCCTTATTGGTGGCGGTATTGTCGCAGTAGGTGGAGCCTATATGTCTATAGCATACACAAAAATGTGGGCAGAGCTTATGACTGCCGGTCGCGGATGGATCGCTGTGGCTCTTGTTATTTTTGCTATCTGGAACCCTATGAGGGCAGCTTTGGGAGCATATCTCTTCGGAGGAGTAGAAGCCTTCCAGCTTCGCCTTCAAGCTGCCGGAACCAGTATCCCTACTCCGTTGCTCATGATGCTTCCTTATATATTGACAATTGTGGTATTATTTTTTATCTCTGTAAGTCAAGGGAAGGGGATTCTGTTTGGAGCACCTTCCTCTCTGGGGCAACCATTCTTTAGAGAAGAAAGGGATTAATTTATTTTGAGCCTATTTTGGGGCAACATACCAGCTGCAGGAAGCATTATTAATAGCGTAGCCGTTATAGCAGGAAGTATTGCCGGGCTTTTACTTCGCTCTCGCCTGCCTAAGCGTTATATTGAAATGGCTTTCCAGGTTCTGGGTCTCTTCACCCTTTTCCTCGGTTTCTTTATGGCCCAGAAGACATCGAACTTTCTGATCCTTATTTTTAGCATGGTCGGAGGCGCCTTGATTGGAGAGGCAATCAATCTGGACAAGGCATTTAGCCGATTTTCAGAGAGGATCAGCGAGAAATTCCGAACAAGTGGCGAGAGTGTCGCTCAAGGTTTTCTCACGGCGAGTCTGCTCTTTTGCATGGGATCCATGGCGATTCTGGGGGCAATAGAAGAAGGGTTAGGACACTACCCCAACTTGCTTATCACTAAATCTTTTATGGATGGCATATCTTCTATCGCTCTTTCTGCATCTTTGGGAAGCGGAGTCCTTATAGCATCTATTCCTGTCCTTCTCTATCAAGGGGGAATAACTCTTCTTGCCGGGCATCTTCAGCCCTATCTATCAGAAGCAATTATTAACGAAGTAACGGCAGCTGGGGGACTCATGCTCATAGCTCTCGGCATTTCCATTCTGGACATTCGTCGTTTCAGAGTGGCCAATATGTTGCCTGCTCTCTTGGTAGCAGGAGTACTTGCCTCTGTATTTTGCAAGTAGCATCTGTATGGGAACATTAAAGGGGAAATATCGTTAGTATCATTCCGAAATAAATTTCGATATTCATAAGAATATAAAATCCGTCGCATTCCCCTAAAAGGGGCACGACGGATTTTTATTTTTCATGACAGTTCGAGAAGACGCGGGATAAGGGTCGTTATAGAAGGGAACGTAATGATGAGCAACAGCACAAGCAATGCCACCCCTATAAAGGGCCATATATATTTGAAGACATCTCCCAATTCAACTCCACCAACAGCAGCCACTATATAATTACACGCCCCCATAGGAGGAGTGATAAGGGCAATGGTTACATTCAATGTCATTACCACGCCAAAATGGAGGGGATCAATGCCGGCCTTTGCAGCAAGAGGTGCAAAGATAGGGGTGAGAAGCGTCAACGTCGAGACCTCTTCCATAAACATGCCAATAGGGAAAATAATAGCAGAGAGGACCATCATAAGGAGCCAAGGGTTTTCTATGAGACCCGATTGTATCACCATACCCGCAAAACGTTGGGGAACCTGCTCCCACTTCAATATCCAGCCAATCACCGTCGCCGCCCCCATAATCAAAAAGATGGAGCTCGTCATACGGACCGTTTCATAAATAGATTCCCCTATGTCTCTCCATGTCAATTTTCGAGTGTAAAGGGAACCAGCCACTATGCAATAAGCCACTCCTAAGGCTCCAGACTCTGTGGGTGTTACAATTCCTGTTACAATACCGCCAATAATAATGAGGGGAGCCACCAAACCAATACAGGAACGCCGTAAAATCTCTTTTCCTTGAGAACGAATCTCTCTAAAATCAGAAACAGGCATTCCATGTTTTATGGAATAAAAATAGTTCATAATCATAAAGGCACCACCGAGTACGATCCCCGGGAGAATGCCGGCAGCAAAAAGTCCTCCAATAGATGTATTTGTCATGGTGGCGTAAATAACCATAAAAATACTCGGGGGAATAATAGGACCTATTAAAGAACTACTCGCTGTCAGACCAGCCGAATAAGCAGGGGGAAAACCATCTTTAATCATGGCTGGAATAAGTATGGATCCTAGTGCCGAAGCATCTGCAGCAGCAGAACCATTAACACCTGCGAGAATAATGCCACCCACCACGTTCACGTAGCCAAGTCCTCCCCGTACTGACCCTACCAAAAGTCGACTTAAATCAAGAAGACGGTCAGTGAGACCAGAGCGGTTCATAAGAATTCCTGTCCAAATAAAGAACGGGATGGCCATGAGGGAAAAGACATCCATACCGCCATAGAATTGCTGAGCAATAACACGGCAAAGAGACCAATCCCCTAAAACAACGACGCCCAGAAAGGCCGCCCCCAACAACGAAAGATAGAGAGGGAACCCTATCACCATCATGATGAAAAAAGCGCAGAGCATAAAAAGGACCATTAGTTCTGACCACCATTCCTTATAGATCGGAAGAGAAAAAGCGATGTCTCTGCCAACAGAAGAGCACAACCTACTGGAACAGAGAGGAGAGGGACAGTTTTAGGGATATTAAGAGCCATAGTCCGCATTCCCCATATTTTAATAGCATTAATGCTGCCAAGATAGACCATGGCACCTAGCACTAAAAGAGTGATGATCCCTTGAAAGAACTTTATAATTCGCTGAAATTTTTGAGGTAACCGGGGAGTGACAAAATCAACAACCATATGATCGCCATGACAAAGAGCTCCTGTAGCTCCCACCATCACAAGCCATACTAGGGAAAAGCGGGCAACCTCTTCAGTCCATATAGCAGAGCTTTTCATGATATATCGCATGAAGATACCTAAGAGAACATCTCCCACGTTTATAACAAGAAGAGCCCCCGCACTCCAAGCGCTAAAACGCTCTAATCGAAAGATCCATTTTTCAGAGAACGTATGAATATCAGCAGTCATAACAGCAGCAACCCTATCTCTCTAATGTCCTGCAGCTTCAGTATTCGCATTTCTAGCACTTTCAAGAGCCAGATCTAACCATTCTCTAGAGAGCTTTGTTTTAAGCCATTCCAGATATGCCGGGATAGCCTTATCTCTAAAAACTTCCATCTCATCTTCTGTAGGAGTATAGACTTCCATCCCTCGCTCTTGAAGAAACTGAATATCCTTAAAATCTTGAGCTTCCACTGCTTCTCTATTCATCATATTAGCTTGACGAGAGGCTTCCTGAATAATAGACCGCTGCTCTTCACTAAGCGACTCAAAAAGATCCCCATTTATAACGAGAAACTGATCTGAATATTGAATATTGGCTAAAGTCAGGTATTTTTGTACTTCGTATAAACTCCCCATTTTAATATACATGGCCGGGTTCATCTGACCATCTACTACACCTGTCTTTAATGCCATGTAGAGCTCTGTCCATGGTATCGGGGTACCGCTGGCGCTAAAAGATTTATAGAGAGTAATCTGGCCTTCATCCATGCCTCTAAATTTAAGGCCCTCAAAATCTTTCGGCGATTGAAGTGCTTTTTTCGAGTTTGTGAAGGCGAGAAACCCCCCTTCCTCCACTACTTCCAGCAATATAGCTCCTGTACGATTTTGAAACTCTTTGCGAGCCTTGTCCCAAAATAACCCTTTGTCAAAAAAAGAGTGTGCCGCCTGATAACTATTAAACATAAAAGGTACCGCCGTAGCATAAATTTCTGGGAAAAGAGGAGCAACTCCACCAAAAGATGCGATATTCATAATAGGTTGATTCATTCCATCTCGGGTCAGAAGCTCCATGCGCTCTTCCTCGTTCCCAAGCTGACTATCGGGGTATAACTGTATCGACAGAGTTCCCTTGCTCTCCTCTTCCACCATAGATTTAAAATGAACTGCAAAAAGATGGACCGCATTGTTTTCTTCATCTGCCGGCCCGTTATAAGATAGTTTTATATTTTGAGCTGCTGCCGTAGCTGTCAGAGAAAAGAGAAACACGCATACAGCCACACCTCGCAACAGACCTTTCATTCCATGGTACATGCCTGACACTCCTTCCTATATTCTTTATAACGAAACGATCACTCTCTGACCTGCCCGTTCCCATAGATAATGAACTTCGTTGATGTAAGCTGTTCCACTCCCATGGGCCCTCGCGCGTGAAGTTTTTGCGTGCTAATCCCCATCTCTGCTCCGAACCCAAAAACTCCACCATCTGTAAAACGAGTAGAGGCATTAACATATACTGCAGCAGCATCAATTCCGTTAAGAAATGCTTGAGCATTTGTATAGCTCTCTGTAAGGATAGCCTCGCTATGTCCTGTACCATAATTCGCGATATGATTCATAGCTTCTTCTATATTGTCTACGATCTTTACCGCGAGAATGAGATCTAAATATTCAGTGCTCCAATCCTTCTCCGTAGCCGATACGGCTTGAGAATATAAGCGACAAACCGCTTTGTCTCCTCGTATTTCCACCCCTTGCTCTCTAAGAGCCGTCAATGCTTGAGGGATAAAAAGAGGGGCAATATTTTTATGGACCAACATAGTTTCCATAGCATTACAAACTGAAGGACGCTGCACCTTAGCGTTCACCACAATGGGAATTGCCTTCTCTATATTTGCCGTTTCGTCAACAAAAATATGACAATTCCCCATGCCCGTCATAATAAAAGGAACCGTGGCATTTTCCAACACGGCCAGTTTCAGCCCCTTCCCTCCCCGGGGAATGAGGACATCTACATATTCGTTCATCTTCATGAGCATAGTGGTAGCCTGGCGATCAGGACTTTCAATAAGAGAAATCGCCCCTTGGGGAATGCCGGCAGAAAAGGCTGCTTGGGAAAGTATGGAAGCAATAGCAATATTAGAATGCAATGCTTCTTTACCTCCCCTTAGAATGACGGCATTACCCGCTTTCAAACAAAGTCCTGCCGCATCAGCTGTAACGTTAGGGCGAGACTCATAAATAATGCCTATAACCCCTAATGGAACTCGTACCCTCCCCACCCGGAGGCCTTTTTCCGCCGTCCACATTCCTAAAACTTCTCCAACCGGATCACGAAGGGCAGCAATCTCCTCCAATCCCAAGGCCATCGCCTCTACGCGTTTCTCGTTCAATGTAAGGCGCTCGATAAGAGCTGACGTAAGTCCTGCTTCTCGCCCTGCCTCTATATCTTTATGATTGGCCAGGAGTATTTCTTTCTTATGATCTCGAAGAGCCTGAGCCATTAAAAATAAAGCCCGATTTTTCTGATCCCCTGTAGCTGTCGCCAGAAAACGAGCTGCACATCGAGCTACTCGTCCCATTTCTAACAACGTATCTTTTATTTCCATTCGTCTCCCTCCTTAAATAAGGGCTAGATTATTGCGATGAACCACTTCATCATAATCAATGCTTCCAAGAAGTTCACCTATCTCATCTGTATGATGTCCCGCTATAATGGAGATTTCATCGGCAGAAAAATTCACCATTCCCCTTGCTATTTCCGAACCTTCGGGACTGATAATAGAAACCACATCCCCTCGGGAAAAACCCCCTTCTACCTCCACCACTCCCGAAGGAAGCAAGCTTTTCCCTCTTTTAAGGATAGCCTCTACAGCCCCTTGGTCAATGACAATAGAACCATGTGGCGAGCTACCAAAAGCAATCCACTGTTTTCTCCCCTGAACTGGCTCTCTTGAAGGGACAAAAAGAGTTCCAAGAGATTCTCCTGCAACAATACGGCGAAGCACATTTTGTTCTTTATTGTTTGCAATAACCATGGGGATGCCAGACGTCATGGCAATTTTTGCCGCAGTAAGCTTCGTAAACATCCCCCCGCTGGAAAGTTTGCTCCCACGAGATCGGGAATGAGCTATCATGTTATTGGTAATTTCCGATACTACTGGAAGAAGCTGAGCATCAGGGTTCGTTCGAGGATCATCACTATAAAGCCCGTCTATGTCAGATAGAATAATTAAGAGATCTGCGTCGATAAGGCAAGCTACTAAAGCCGAAAGAGTATCGTTATCCCCAAACTTTATTTCATCGACCGCTACCGTATCGTTCTCGTTAATAATAGGGATTACACCAAAATCAAGAAGGGTCAGAAGGGTATGTCTGGCATTAAGATAACGAAGCCGGTTAGCAAAAACATCTCTCGTGAGCAACACCTGAGCTACAGTTTTCCCATATTCAGAAAAAAACTTCTCATACATATGCATCAATCGACCCTGCCCAATAGCAGCCAAAGCCTGTTTTTCCGGTATTGTTTTAGGACGATCAGGGAAATGTATCTTCCCTACCCCAGCGCCTACAGCCCCTGAACTTATAAGGCTGACATTCCTGTCGTCGCTGTGAAGGTCAGACACCTCCCTCGCCAGATTCTCCAACCTGAGGAGGTTAAGTTTTCCCGAATCATGAGTCACCGAGCTTGTGCCTACTTTTATTACAACTCGATGGCAATTTCGAAGTTTCTCTCGCTGTATCATTTCTCTTCACCCCACACTAAAACTTTTCCTTTAACAATTTAATAGTAACAGTTCTTTTAAAAAGAACGCCTCTCATAATACATCTCTCGATCGGAAATTCCCTAGGCCAAAACCAACACAAATATCAGGAGGGAAAGAAGCCTCTGGAGGTAGGATTCTAGATAAAAATAATAATAATATAAGGGGAAACTCACGAAAATATGACAATATGTATCACAATCCTTCATCATTCTCTAACCCTTATATTTAAAAAATCACCTAACTGTCTATACTCAGAGCTCTCGATTTTTTGTTGTTCCGCTATAGCGACATAAAAATTTTGTACTTTCCATAAGTTTATATCCCACCTTCGACTTCGAACAAATCCAAGCATTTTGGTCATCCGGCGAAGGGATACTTGCTTCTCGCCGTCTCCTCCTTCTACAAATTGCAACATTTCTCGCTCTAGCCTGTCCCGAATATGGTGCAGGAAACTGTTAAAGTCTAACACGACTCCCCACGTTTGGGCCTGATCAAGATAATCTGCTATACGATCTATATCTGGCTCCTCTTTCTTTATAGATCGTCTGAGTTCTCCATTAAGGACAACTTCTGCTGCTCTAAGCAATGCTTCCGGAGGAGACATCCTAATAAGCCCCATAAAATCCAACAACCCCTCGTAATTTCGAACCACAGAGGCAAGATATGTTTCAATATTAGCTACGTCTCTCTCTATAATCTGGTGAATGATTCTTCTCTGTCCGTCCCGAAAAAGATGGCGCAAAGAGTAGGTCCTATGCCCAAAGAGCTCTACAAAAACTTTATCTGCCTCCTCAGGGAACCCCCTTTGAATCTCAGCCATCCATTGTCTGTTCATATCTTCGTTTATAAAATTTCTTACCCCGCATAAAACTTTGTGACCTCCTTTATAGTAGGACGCAAAAAATATGTCTTGCTTTTCGTCCGTTATAACGTATGTTAAGGAGGCTTGCCCCATACAAAGAGATTCCTCCCCCTTTTCAAGAGAAAAGAGTGTGCTCGGAAATATCCTGTAATCGTAGAGCGTTACAGCTAGAGAACGTTTTCGAATGGGCTCAAAGAGCGCTTGCACAGCATAATGGGCTCCAACCCGTAAAAAGTCAACATAAAGGGGAAAAACAAAAATTTCAAAGACCTTACGACCATTTCTAAACTCACGAATATTGCTTAAGGCTCCCTCCAGACGAGAAAGAAAGGGCTCCGAAATTTCTTCCCCAGAAAGGTCCTGATATAAAGAAAGAGCATGATACGCATAAAGAAGTACCTGCAAAGATTCAATACCAGAGATATCATCAAAAAACCAACCGCAACTAGTGTACATAAAAAGAGCGCTTCGCTCCATTTCTAAAAGCTTTACCGCCCTCACTTTTTCTTCCCTCGTAAGTTCCCGCCAAGCAAAGGATTTTAAAAGTTCCTCCCTTTTTGGAGTATTTGCCGATGAGAAAAAATCGCCACAAAGCTCTCGAATCTTCCAGGGATCTTTAAAAAAACGAGCTCCCTCCCTTTCAAAGTAAGCATCGATCTCCTTTCGGAGCCAATCCAAAGATTGCCGTAGAGGTTGTCTCCACTGCTGATGCCAATCCGGATGTGCACCGCTTTTGCACCCACAATCCCTTCTCCATCTCTCAACTCCATGCACGCAACTCCACGAAGTATTCTCTTGAATTTTTACTTCCCATTGAGGAGGGAATTTTTTCAGATATTCACCATAAACTGTTAAGCGGACTTCATCATTTTTTTCGAAACGGTGAAGACACCAAGCGAGAGCCATATCTCCATATTTATGATGATGCCCAAAAGTCTCGCCGTCTGTGGCTATATGAGCTAACGCCCCTTCCCCTCTACTAGCAATAGAATTAACAAGTTTTTGAGCAAATGCCTCTCCGTTAGACAACAATGTGCCAAAAGCTATTTCATGTGCTAGGCTTCCATTGTAAAAAAATAATGCGATAGACCGTCCAGAAGGAAGCTCGCATTTATAGACGCGAGACGTATCCAGAGTTTTTTCAAGGGGATACTCCCACATAGCTCCTATACGTCTCCAGGCCTGAACCTGATGGGGAGCTAATATGGTGAAAAGAATCCCTTCCCCTGCCATGACTTCAAGAGTTTCTATATCTACCGCCGTTTCAGGAAGCCACATGCCCTCAGGGAAGCGACCAAAACGACGGGTGAAATCTTGAATTCCCCAGAGTACCTGCGTAATTTTGTCTCGCTTCGAAGCTAAAGGCATAATCATGTGATTGTAAACCTGTGCTATAGCTGGACCGTGCCCTGCATAGCGAACCTGTCCTCGTCGATCTGCATCCAAAATGGCTTGATATGTTTCAGGGTCATGGCGCTCCATCCAAGAGAGAAGTGTCGGACCAAAATTAAAACTCATTCGCTCGTAGTTCGACATAATTTTTACTATTTTCCCACCGTCACCTAAAATCCTAGCAGCCCTGTTAGGAGCATAACATTCGGCTGCTACTCGTTCATTCCAATCGTGCCAAGGCAACGCTGACTCCTGAATTTCCACATCTCCTAGCCAAGGATTTTCCCGAGGTGGCTGGTAAAAATGTCCATGAATACAAATGTATTTCATTTCATTCTCCCTCTTTTCTGAAGAAAAGAGCGCCAAAAGGAGGAAGGGTCAGAGAAAGGGAGTAGCGCATAGAATTCCCCGGCCGATCCCAAGCTCTCTGCCCACCTAAATTGCCCACTCCATCTCCTCCATAGACCTCTCCATCACTGTTCAGAAGTTCTAACCAATACCCTCCCTCTGAAACCTCCACATCATATTGAAACCTTGGGACTGGGGTAAAATTGAAAAGAGCTAAAATAGGAGGAATCCCCTTTGCCCTTCGTAAAAAACCCAGAACACTGGCAGAACTGTCGGAACACCCTATCCACTCAAACCCTCCCCGGATAAAATCCCATCCATGAAGAGACTGTTCCTCTGTATAGAAGCGATTCAAATCTTGCACCCACCGCTGTAAGTTTTTATGAACCTTTTCACCGAGTAACCACCAATCTACAGCCCTTTGATGGTCCCATTCCCTGCATTGCCCAAATTCTCCTCCCATAAAAATTAATTTCTTTCCTGGATGGGCATACATATATCCAAATAAGAGTCGTAATTGAGCAAATTTTTGGTTCAGATCACCTGGCATCTTCCAAAGAAGAGATCGTTTCCCATAAACAACCTCATCGTGAGAAAAGGGGAGCACAAAATTTTCCGAAAATGCATACATAAAGCTGAACGTCAAATCATTCTGGTGGAATTGCCTGTAGAATGGATCAAGAGACATATAGTCTAAGATATCGTGCATCCATCCCATATTCCATTTAAGGCTAAAGCCCAACCCCCCATCATAAGGAGGCTTCGTAACAAGAGGCCATGCTGTGGACTCTTCAGCAATAGTCTGAACGGAAGGGAAGCGATAAAAAATAGCCTGATTCAGCTTCTGGAGAAAGGAAACTGCCTGCAAGTTTTCCCTGCCACCATACTTGTTAGGAACCCATTCTCCATCTTTCCTTCCATAATCTAAATAGAGCATCGAAGCCACGCCATCGACACGAAGCCCATCTGCATGATAATAATCAAGCCAAAACAATGCGCTGTTTATTAAGATCTCTGCCACTTCTGTTCTCCCATAATTGAAAAGATAGCTCTTCCATTCTGGATGGATCCGTTGCTTCATATCCAGGTGTTCATACAGAGCCGTTCCATCAAAAGAGGCTAAGCCATGACTATCAGAAGGGAAATGAGAAGGAACCCAATCGAGAAAAACAGCAATTCCTGCCTGATGAAGAGCATCGATAAGAAACATAAAATCCTGAGGGATACCGTATCGTCGTGTTGGAGCGAAAAAGCCTGTCACTTGGTATCCCCAAGATCCATAGAAAGGATGCTCCATAACAGGCATAATCTCTACAGCGGAGAACCCCATTTCTTTTACATAAGCAACTAAATGCGAAGCTATCTCTTTATAATTCAACCATCTTTCATCGGAAGACCTCATCCACGATCCAAGATGCACTTCATAAAAAGTAAGAGGATATTGTGCCCAATCTATGCTTTTTCTTTTGTCAAGCCACTCGTTATCTCCCCACAAATAATCCAGAGTCGTAATAACTGAAGCTGTTTTAGGAGGCTCTTCCCATAAGAAAGCAAACGGATCTCCCTTATCAAAAAACTCTCCGAAAAGAGTCTCCACGTGGAACTTGTATCGATCCCCTAGTTGAGCCCTAGGAATAAATCCCTCCCATATGCCACTTCCATCCGCTCGTTGATTCAAAAAATGAAGGGATGGATTCCACCCGTTAAAATCGCCAATGATGGATACGTGGCATGCGCTAGGAGCCCAGAGAGCAAAATATGTTCCTTCTACGCCCTCAACGGATAAGGGATGAGCTCCCATTTTCTCATAAAGAGCATAATGAGTTCCTTCCTTAAATAGATAAACGTCAAATTCCGAGAAGAGAGAGAATTTTTCCTGTTTTTCCATTCGCCGTGCCCCTCACTTCCGAAACAAAATATAATTTTTTAAATTATACCAATCTTCCAAGTTGTTGGTGTAAAATGATCGTGCTCCCATGTTACATTTGGAGGTGAGAGCATGAGCCACAGGGGAGCTGGAATTCTATTGCCAATCTTTTCTCTACCATCTCGTTGGGCTATAGGAGATTTTGGGGGAAGTGCCAGGAATTTTGTAGATTGGTTGGCACAAGCTGGACAATCTTATTGGCAAATTTTGCCTTTAACACCTACTGAAGTGGGGCTCGGAAATTCTCCCTATAGCAGTATCTCTACTTTCGCTTGTTCTCCGCTCCTCATCTCTCTGGATGATCTTGCTAATGAAAGATTTCTAGAGGGAAAAGACCTATCCCCTCCTATTTCGCATTCTCAGCTTTCTGTGAATTATGAGCAAGCCCAAGAGGAAAAACTACCTCTTCTCAAAAAAGCTTTTTATTCTTTTTTAAGGCAGAAAGGCTCTGATCCTCTTCTCTACTTTCTGGAAGAACAGGAAATATGGCTCAAAGACTTCGCTCTCTTTGTCACCCTTCGCCGTCTCCATAACAATCTTTCTTGGAATTGCTGGCCTGAACCTTTTCGTTTCCGATCCCCTCAAGCTCTAAAAAAGATTTGGAATGAATATGAAGAGGAAATTTTCCTAACCATCTTCATTCAATTTATCGCCTATTCCCAAATGAATAGGTTAAAAAATTATTGTCAGAAACATAATATCTGCCTCATTGGTGATCTCCCTATTTATGTAAGTTATGACAGCGCCGATGTATGGAGCCACCCTGAATTTTTTCAACTTGATTCTCAACTTAAGCCCGAATTTATTGCTGGAGTTCCCCCAGACTACTTCAGTTCTACAGGGCAACGATGGGGGAATCCTCTCTATAAGTGGATTTTATTAAAAGAAGATAACTTTCAATGGTGGATGAAACGCATTTCCTACGCCCTGAATTTTTTCCATATCTTAAGAATCGATCATTTTCGAGGACTTATCGCATATTGGTCTATTCCCTCTCATGAAAAAACCGCTGTACATGGCCATTGGGAACAAGGGGAAGGGGAGAGTTTTTTATCGTGCCTTAAAAAAAACTTTCCCTCTATGCCTTTCGTAGCAGAAAATCTAGGGATTATTACACCTGACGTGACAGCAATGATGAAAAAATACGAGCTCCCGGGGATGCTTGTTCTCCTGTTTGCTTTCGACAGTTCTATGCCACAGAACCCCTATATTCTCCATAATCACCGCCCCGAGAATATCGTATATACGGGAACACATGACAATAATACAGCTCGCGGGTGGTTTGAAGAAGAGGCTCTATTAGAAGAGAAAAAGCGACTTATAACTTATACCGGTCAGGAAGTTACCTCATTTAATGTAGCTTCAGTCTTCATTCGAATGGCTCTCATGTCTGTAGCCTCTGTGGCCATAATTCCAATGCAAGATATTCTTAACCTTGGAAGTTCCAGTCGCATAAACACTCCTTCGCTATCGAAAGGAAATTGGGAATGGAGAGTTCCCAATACAGCCTTTACAGAACAACTTTCTTCTTCTCTGTTCCTTCTTTCACAAACATATGGGAGAACCTAACAAAAAGAAGGTGAGTCGTAATGTCTTCCTATTCTCGGGCAACTTTGGGACGGGCTATTCAAGATTTTACGGGACAGGACCCTTCGTTCCGCACAGTAGCCTATTTTTCAATGGAAATAGGAATTAAATCTTCTATCCCTACGTATGCAGGCGGCCTTGGTCTTCTTGCTGGAGATATGTTAAAAAGCGCCGCTGACCTTGGGGTCCCTATGGTAGGCGTTACCCTCCTATATCGCAAGGGATACTTTGAACAGGCGTTCACTAAAGAAAACTGGCAAATAGAAAAACCTTCAACTTGGGATCCAGCTGCAGAACTTACTTTGCTGCCTAATCAGATATCAGTGTCTATACAAGGTCGTGATGTTCGAATTAGAGCTTGGAGTTATGAGATATCCGGTCTTACAGGATATACCGTTCCTATTTATTTTCTCGATACAGACTTTGAATTGAACCAACCTGAAGATCGTCAATTTACATGGTCTCTCTATGGCGGAGATATTCTTTGTCGTCTATGTCAGGAAATTATCTTGGGAGTAGGAGGTCTTAGGATCTTAAGGGATTTAGGTTACAACAACATAGAAACTTTTCATCTTAACGAGGGACATGCAGGCTTTTTAACTCTCGAACTTATGCGGGAAATGGGTTATTACGACCCTCAAAAGGTTCGAGAACAGGTAGTATTTACAACACATACACCTGTTGCAGCAGGACATGATTATTTCAAATATGACCTGATAGAAAAAACTATGTCGGAAGATGCTCTCGCCACCTTAAAACGCATGATGCCTTCAGAAGGAGTTTCGATGACAGAGCTGGGATTCCGATACAGTCATTTCGTAAACGGGGTGTCAAAAAAACACGCAGAAGTAAGTCGCAAGCTTTTTAATGTGCCTAATATCCAAAACGTCACAAATGGGATACACCCCATGACTTGGATCAGCCCTGGGATAAAAAACCTCCTTTCTCGACACATTCCAGGATGGGAGAACGAACCTGGCCGTCTTATTCAAGCTCTAGCCCTACCGTCAGATGAGCTTTGGAAGGTTCACCAGGCCTCTAAGATGCGCCTTTTGACATACGTTCTTGAAGAAACCGGATGGGATTTAAAATCTGACATTCTCACTATAGGTTTCGCACGAAGAGCCGCCACATACAAACGAGCTGACCTTATATTTTCCGATATAAAAAGACTCACGCAAATAGGGCACGGGAAGCTGCAACTGATTTTTTCAGGTAAAGCCCATCCCAAAGACGAGGGCGGGAAAGCCCTTATACAAGAAATTTTAAATATATCAAATAAGGTCAATCTCTTTATCCCCATTATTTACCTCCCCAATTACACTATGGATTTAGGACGACTCATGACGCAAGGTGTAGACCTGTGGCTCAACACACCGCTTCGGCCAAGAGAAGCTTCGGGAACGAGTGGAATGAAGTGTGCATTAAATGGAGTTATGAATTTTTCTGTCTTGGACGGGTGGTGGATTGAGGGATGGATAGAAGACATAACAGGTTGGTCTATCGGACCTGAACCTAGCAGCTCAGATCTTCATGTCTATAACGAGTCACAGGATGCTTTGGACCTTTTCGATAAGCTTGAGAAAAAAATCATCCCCACTTATTACGATGATAGGAACAAGTGGATAAATATGATGAAAAATACAATAGCAATCAACAGCTGCTACTTTCATACACACAGAGTGGTAAAGGAGTATTGTGAAAAAGCATATGGCATAGCCTTTCGAGGTATGTAATGAGAGAGGAAGGTGACGTACGTTGAAAGTTCTTCATGTCGCTACTGAAATGGCCCCTCTTTCGAAAGCAGGAGGATTGGGAGATGTGGTAGGCTCGCTTCCCAAAGCCCTGAAAAAACTGAATATAGACGTACGTGTTATCACTCCCGCCTGGCCTGGAGTTCTTGAAAGAGCCAATAAGAAAGGAGAGAAGCTGACTCGTTTGCCTGCGCAACTTCACGCTGCCCTTAAATGGCAGGTCTATAGCGGGAAAATATGGAAAGCGGTAATTGATGGGGTTCCTGTTTTTATCCTTGAGAATCCTAATTTATTTGAAGGAATTCCCATATATCCCCACGAAATGACGTCAGATAGCGTGCTTCCCTTCGCCTTTCTTTCTTTTGCCGCCCTTGAGCTAGAAAAACGGACCCGTTGGATTCCAGATATTATCCATTGTCATGATTGGCCTTCAGCCTTAGTACCCATAGCGCTCTCGTGGCATAAATATTATCGTAACAAAACACTTCAACCAGCTACACTCTTCACTATCCATAATGTAGCGCATCAAGGAATATTGCCGTTTCATGTTCTAGACGAGTGGGGAATTGGGGATGAAGCTTTTACTATTTACGGGCTAGAATATTTTGGTCACGTTAATCTGTTAAAAGGAGCTATTATAACCTCAGATCTCGTAACAACAGTAAGCCCTCGATATGCAGAAGAGATACAGACACGAGCCATGGGGTATGGATTAGACGGAGTGTTGCGCGAAAATCACTTTAAGCTCCATGGCGTACTTAACGGCATAGACGAGCAGTGGTCTCCTACTTGCGACCACATTATCCCGTCTTTATACTCGTCTGAAAATTTAGAAGGGAAGAAAGAGTGCCGTAGTGCCTTGCTTAACCAGATTGGATGGAGAGAGGAACACAGTCCATTGCTTCTATCTATAAGCCGAATTACACTACAAAAAGGATATGACATTTTACTTCCAGCTCTCCCAGAATTATTGAAACTAGGGTTTCGGTGTATTTTTATCGGTTCCGGTAATCCTGATTTTGAAATGCATCTCCACAAAACAGCAAAAGATTATCCCGACCACGTTGTTTTTTTCAATGGGTTTCATGAAGAGTTTTCTCATACTGCCTATGCTGGTTCTGATATGCTTCTCATGCCTTCTCTCTACGAACCTTGCGGCTTAGCTCAACTGATAGCCTTACGCTATGGAACTGTCCCCATAGTAAGAGAAATAGGCGGGTTGGCAGACACTATAAAAGATGCCGATCATGACAAGGAAGGATATGGATTTACCTTTGAAACCTACACCGCCTCCTCTCTTTTTGAAACAGCTCAAAGAGCATTTAATGCCTTTCGTGACAGAAAACGTTGGGAAGAGATAGTAAAGCGTGGCATGGGGCAGGATTTTTCATGGAATGCATCATCACTCCATTACAAAAAAATTTACGAAAGCGCTCTCATGAATAAAAAGAAAGGACGGTAAAGATTCTACCGTCCTCCGTTAACTCCATTCGTTTGAAAAATAGATGTCCAATAATCATAAAAATAACTGGAATACGTTTGCCCATCTGCTAATGGCATAGAGAGTCTTTCCTTGAGATCAGTTTCTATTTTACCTGAAAGGGCAAAGCTATTTCCAGCCTCTTCAAGAGCATCGAGATATCTATTAACACTGTCTGCTGCCTCTGCACTCCTTTGATGAAGGAAGTCGGACTGTGATCGATATATTTCCAGAGCTACATGTCCTCCTTCTATGTTTTCCGCTAAAACATGCATATAGCTGCTCAAAGAATGGAAAGACTTTTCTTCAGAAAAACTGCCACTTCCCATCACAACAATGGGAAGCGGCTCCTTTCTATCTCGAAAACAAAGCTTCACTCGAGCATTGTCAGAGGATGTCTCTGGACGAAAACACGGGAGAAGCCTGTCAATAAAGGCCTTCATAATAGCAGTAACCCCTAAAAAATGGAGCGGGGTCGCAAGTATCACCACATCAGCCTCTACAAAACATTTCAGCAGCAGACGCATATCGTCTTGAAGAAGGCACCGACCAGGAGTTTTCGTCCAACAATATAAAGAACCAAGACACGGATGGATAACCTTCTCACTGAGAGAAATTGCGTGGGTTTCTGCGCCTCCTCTCCTTGCCCCTTTTAAAAACGTGTTTATCATCATAGCCGTTGCCCCTCGCGCACCGCGTGGGCTGCCGTTAAAAGCCCATAGCCTCACCAATCTCACCTGCTTTGAAATGAAAAATCAGTTCAATTTTAAAATGTTTTTAAGCCCTTCCTGAATAGCTTCTTCAAGAAGTTTCTCTGGTTCCTGTTCTTTTTTGGTAGGCTGCTGTTCAGTAGGCTCTTCCTGAGATGGAGTTGGAGCTGTCTGCTCTACAGGCGCTTTCTGAGGAACCTGCTGCTGCGCTCCCTGAGGGGCGGGGGCTATTTTAATACTGGAAAAGCTAGGATTAGCAATAGTACCACCTACATAAAAAGATACATCTCTGAAATCAGGCTTCTCCAATCCTGTTTTGGCTCCCGATAGGGCCCCTCTCACCACATCTTCCAAAGATTTTCCTGAACCCGCGCCAAGAACGCCCGCTACTCCTCCAAAAAGAGCATTTAATACCTGTATATTTGCGTCCCCACTACACTGAAGCCCTAAGGAAGTATCAAATCCAATTGGCCCGGAAGCCTTAATGAAGCGATAGATCGGATCTCCCTCCACCGCCGTCGCCTTGGCATTATCGAGAAGAATGCGATGAGTTTCCAACTTAAATGGAGCTACTACTGAAACAAATCGTATAGACGAAAGGCCATAAAGAGCCGCCCCTACCTTTACCGCCTTGAAATCTGTAATAGCCCCTTCTCCCATACGCATTTCGCCTTTTCCATTCAACAAAAACTTTTTGCCGAAGGTTCCAGAAATAGCAGCTGACCCTTTCGCTTTTCCTTGAATATGACCTTTCAGTCCTCCTGTAGCGTCTTGTAAAAGAGGATCCACGTCTACATTTTCCATGCTTACCGTTTTACTGAAAAATCCCTTGCTAAAATCTACCTCTCCTTTCCCAGTGGCTGCACCACCATAAAGGCGAGCCCGACCTTCTGGGAAAAAGAGAGTCATCCCCTTGAGGATAAAGGGGTATGAGATGTCATTAAATTTTATTCCAGCTATGGAACATGCCGGGGAAGAAAGGGCCCCCTTCCCGCTACTGGTACTCCCTGAAATAGTTCCATCAAATTTTACACTAAAAGATCCTGTTGGTTTATATGCAACAGCCTCTGGGAATCCCGATGAAAGAGAAGCTATGTCGAGTCCTTTGCCATCGAAGACAATCTCAGCAGCAGGAGTTTCTTTTTTAAGGTAGAAAGCACCGGAAGCAGTAAGCGAACCACCGCCAACAGCTGCGTTAAAATTCTTTAAAGTCAGTTTTTCAACATTGCCTACAAGGCTTCCCGTCATATTTGTGAAAGACAATCCTGAAAAGACAACTCGCGAAGAGTTCATATCCACCGAAATAGACGGATTATCAGACCGACCTTTCAACGTAATGGCGCCATCAAGGATCCCCGACATCGGGTAGGATAATTTTCCTGCACGAGCTAAAACACCGAGATCCCCATTTTTTACTGCGAAAGAAAGATCCACGTCAGCTGGCTCTTTAGGCTTTATTTTAACCGTTCCCGACCCGGAAATCTCACCTGCCCCAAGAGTGGCACGAGCCTGAGTTAGTGATATCCGTTCCTGAGAAACATCAATACGAGCTAATATTTTCTCTGCACCTATACCAGCAAAGCCCATAGCACCAGCAGAAAGGTTAAGTTCCACCTCTTTAGGTACCCCCTCTTTGAAAGTAAATGCCGTTCCCATATCCATATTCGCAACATATCCCCGCCCCATAAACCCAAGATGTGTTGAACGAAGAGACATCTGCACACCAGGAGTAGAAAGGGTGCCAGATATATGTGCCGTTCCTGTTACTGAACCACGAAGTTCATACTCCTTTAAAGCAGGGACGAAAGATTCCAGAACTCGAGGCTCTACATTGGGAACTTCAAAAACAAGATCCAGAGAAGGAGACGGCTGGGAAACATGAGCTATGCCTCCCCTCCCTACAAGAGGAATTCCACGCCATCGACCTTTCGCCGTAGAAACTGATAGCGTGTCATTTTGGAAAATAAAAGCTAAAGCCAGATCATCCATAGATTCTTCCCCTACAGCTATATGATTAGACCATACCGATCCTTCTAAACGAGGCTGAGCCATACGCCCTTTCACAGTTACATCACCACTTACATCTCCTATAGGTTTCACTTTAGGAGGTTGAGGAAAGGAAGCCGCGATTTTACCAATATCGAGACTTCGTGCCGCAACATTGATATTAAGAAGGGGATCCTTTTGTATCTGAGCTATCGTACCTTTCAATGAGAGAGCCCCTTTGTCTAGCATAGACGTTCCATTTACAGTAGCGGTAGAATCCTTAAAAACAACTGTCAACATATTATTTCGAAGATCCTGCCCGTAAGCTTCAATTTGCGAAGCTTTTAAATCTATGCTTCCTGAAAGTGCCGTTACAGAACCCTTTAGGGAAACTGAAAAAGAATCCACTGTTCCCTTAACAGAAGACAGGGCAGGGAATTTATCTCGAAGATTGGCAAGAGACACCTTCTCGCCTCTAAGGGCAAGATCCAGGGATGGCACTTTTCCAGGAGCAAATGCCGCTGTCGCTCGTCCTTGAAGAGGCAATGCAAACACTGCCCCCTGCAGGTTATCGAGATCTAAGCGGAAATTCTCATATTTCAGGTCGCTCTCGACCTCCTGTACTGGATACCCTGCTAGAGACACACCCGCAAAAGAAAGATGACCTTGAAGTTGGGGATTATCCCACGTTCCATTAGCAGAGAAACGGACAGAAAGAGTCCCATCGTAACTATCCATAGGAAGAACTGGCCAAAGGTGTACGATTTGAGCTACATTCAATTTATTGAGATCCCCTTTCAACGAAAGGGCGGGCATGACACTTCCATTTACCTTTACTTTTCCATCGCCCACACGTAGATCGAGATCTTTCAGGTCCAGTCCTTTTTCAGTCCGCTTCAAAGCAATATCCCCTTTAACCGGAACACTGTTCATGGCTATATCTAGAAATGTTTTTATACTTTCTCGCCCAAGAGAAATTGAAGCTTTTGTGATAGAAGTCTCCCCCCACGGAGAGCGAACGACTCCTCCCTTTAGAGCTAGCTCTTCTACTGGACTTTCTCCACCACCAGGTTGCACTTTCATAGAAGCAATCTCTTTAGCTAATAAATCCGCATCTGCCATAATACCTTCGATTGCCACCTGAGAGAGACGAGGATTTTTCGACAAAACTGACATAAGGTTTATTTTTACCCCAATCGACTCCGCCGAGAAGAGAACGTTCTCTCCCTTTCTTAAGTGAAGACCATAAAGCTTATATCCTCGCAAAGGATTGCCCGTGACACTATCGATAGCAAGATCTGCCCCCATGATGGTAGCTGCGGCCTGACTAGCCTCTCGTTTTACCAAGTCTCCGCCAATATTCAAACTTCCCACAATGAGAAGTAAGCCTACTATCCCTACAGCTACAAAAAGAGCGAGGGTCATTTTTCTACTTCGTTTCATCCATTGCACCTCCTCGGCGTCTTCCCGTCTTCTCCTTTTACCTATTGTTGCTCCTCACAAAACCGTCCTTCCGCAACTATTACTGTTTTCCCTTTCAAGTAAGCATGGCATTGACTCTTCGACTCGTTAAATTGCAGAGATACCCAATTTATTCCTCCAGGATTATGCACCTCCACTGGTGAGGACATATCGAAAACTATAGCCGAGGCAATAGCTGAAGCTACGGAACCTGTCCCGCAGGAAAGAGTCAGATCTTCTACTCCTCTTTCATAAGTGATACTCTGTAACGCAGACTGGCCTGTTTTCTCTACAAAATTAACGTTTGTTCCCTTGGGAAAACGTTGCGTATCATGCCGAATTGTCCGTCCTATAAAAACCAGCTCATCTCTCGAAAAACCATGGAGATCCTCCACAAATAGCACACAATGAGGGACTCCAACTACAAGGTATACGAAGGGGAAAGTCATTCCTTCCACTGTAAGATTCTCCCCCCAAAAACCTTCTGAAAGATGTATCTCTCCCATATCAAGTTCTACATAAGCTCCTTGAACTGTAGCACGAATCGCACCAGCTAATGTCTCAAATACCATTTGCTCCCCTGCCAGCATCTTTTTTTGAGCATACCTGGCAATACATCGAGCTCCATTTCCACACATTTCCGCTTCTGAACCGTCGCTATTGAAAAGCCGCATTTTAAAATCATACGTCTTCGATACCTCTACGACCAAAAGCCCGTCGCCGCCTAAAGATTGACGGCGCTCACATACCTTTTGAGCAAGAGCAGATAGCTCTCTGTCAGATAATTTCTTACCCCGATTATCTATAACCACAAAATCATTACCATTCCCTTGGATTTTAACAAATTCCAACAAAGTAAACACCTCGTATTATTCATTAATAATGGCAGAGGTTTTCCTCTGCCATTATTGTACCGTACCTTTTATAAGAAGGCTTCCGTATTTTCCTCAGGCTTTTTGCTCTATAGGTTTAGAAATAAAATAGAACAAGGCACATGATGCAAGGGCTCCTATCGCCAAACCAACGTAAACAGATATTCCCAAGGCCAGAAGAGCATATCCCACAACAGCCCCGAAAGCCGCAACAAAAGCATAAGGCATTTGAGTATTTACGTGATCCATATGATCTGCTCCACTAAACATGGAACTCATAATAGTGGTATCAGAAATAGGACTACAATGGTCTCCCCACACCGCCCCTGCAAAAACAGCGCCAATAGAAGGAAGCAGTATATCTACAAGCTCAGCTCCGTGATTTTGGGCTACAGAATAGACAAGGGGAACAACTATAGGCATAAGCACTCCCATTGTGCCATAAGAAGTACCTGTACAATAAGAGATAACCGCTCCCACAAAAAAAGTGAGGAGAGGAATCCATGCAGGAGATAGAGCACTTCCAGCCACTCTTACAATGTACTGGGCTGTCCCTACTTCCTTAATGGCAGAACTAATAGCCCAGGCAAAAATAAGAATAAGGGTGCCGAAAAAGATAGAGCTCATGCCCTGCAGAAAACCATAGAAGAGCCGTTCCCATGTAGCGAGCCCCTGAATTTTAAAGAAAATAAGAGTGAGAAGCACTGCTCCCGAAGCTCCCCATACTAAAGCCTTCGAACTGTCCCCTTCTCCCATGGCAACTGGCATAGAGACTTCCGGCCATCCCCCGGTTATAAGAAGCATTAAAAGGATGAGCCCCACCATAAAACCAAGAGGAATAAGAAAATTTATAATGCGCTTCGGGAGACCCTCTTCTGGTTGCAAGTCAGCCTGCTTCGTGTTAATAAGAGGCTTAGCACCTTCTCGCAACACGTGTCCAGTAGTTCGGGCTCGACGTTCTGCCTGAAGCATAGATCCCATATCTCGCTCGGAATAAATAACATATGTTAGAAGAATCAAAGCGATAATGTTATAAAAGACAAAGGGAATGGAGCGAAGATAGGCAATGTAAGGAGAATACGTAATTCCAAGGTTGTTGAACTGATTCCCGATCTGCCCCACCATATATGCCACCCATGAGGATATGCCGGCAATACAAGCAATAGGTGCCGAAGTAGAGTCTACTATATATGAAAGTTTTTCTTTCGAAACTCGATATTCATCTGTAATGGGGCTCATTGTCGTCCCAACAACGAGGGCATTTACATAGTCTTCGAAGAAAATGATGAAACCTGAAAGTTCAGCAATGAACATGGCTCCCCTCGCTGTTTCAACCTTTTTCGTAATCCAGCGAACTATTGCCTCTATGCCTCCCCCAATTTGCATAATCCCCACGAGCCCACCCATTGTAAGGCTTGTAAGAACTATTCGAGCCCCCCAGGGATCTCCCAAATTATCCCACAGGAGCTCTACTGCTTTCCCAAAACCTACAATGGGATTCCACCCTGCCACCATAGTACCAGCAAACCAAGCTCCAATAAAAAGAGAAGGAATTACCTCTTTAGAAATAATACAGAGACTAATAGCAATGAATGGTGGCAAAAGAGAAAGAATTCCGAAATCAGGTTTGGCCTCCCCCTCTGCTGCAAAAGCTATACTGGCAAAAAACAGCAGCGTTACTATTACTAGACCAAATTCCATTGGAACTTTCCATCGTCTCAATCTCTTCACCATCATCACTCCCTTTTAAAATAAACTCCCCCAACACCTCCTAAACTTACTAATATCCAGTCAACTGCGCCAAAACAAGGAGGCCCATCTGTACAAGGTAGGAAAGTCCAAAAAGAGGAATAAAGAATTTCCACCACTGCTCCAACGTAACATGGGCAATGCCACACATAATTACAATATTAGCCGACGTAGGGAAAAGCAAATTAGAGAAACCATCACCATACTGAAAGGCTAAGATAGCCGTCTGGCGTGTTACTCCTAAAATATCAGCTAAAGGTGCCATAATAGGCATCGTTGTAGCAGCTTGTCCTGACCCTGATGGAATAAAGAAATTGATCAGCGTCTGGGTAAAAAGCATCCCCTGGGCAGATATAAAACGAGGGAGCCCAGAAAGAGGAAGAGATAACCCGTAAATAACGGTATCTATTACGTTTCCATCTGCTAAAACAACAAGGACACCTCTAGCCAATCCTACAACGAAAGCACCACCTACAACATCACTACATGCGCTTGAATACTCTTGAGCGATTCTATTAGGCGACCAACCAGCAGTGAGTCCGCTCAATATACCCATAGATAGGAAAAGCCCACACAGCTCATTGAACCCCCATCCCTTTTTTAATGTCCCGTAGACAAGAAGCACCATAGTCACAGCCACTATGGACAAAACACCCCTATCTCTCCACGATGTAGAGTTATTTTCTATATCCTCCTGTTTCATAGCGACATGGTCATAGTTTGTGCCGTTCACCAAACTAGTCGAAGGGTCTCTTTTTACTTTCCTGGCATATCGCAAGGTCCACCAAATAGCTATAGCTGTAAAAAGAGCCCAGTGAAAGAAACGGAACCCTAATCCCGAGAAGAGGGGAACCTCTGAAACTTTTTGAGCAATACCAACGGTATATGGATTTGTCATAGAAGCAGCAAAACCAATACCTGTAGATAACCCAACAATAGCCAAACCAACCATCGCATCATAACCAAGCGCAATAGCAAGGCCTACAAAAAGAGGTATAAAACCGTAAAATTCGGAAAACATGCCAAATAATGAGGCGCCTAAACTAAAAACAATGGAAAATAGAGGAATGAGAAGAACGTCTTTCCCCTTAGTAATATGTAGAAGCCCGCTAACAAAACTATTCATGGCCCCAGTTTTTACTACAATACAAAAAGAAGCATACGGGAGAAACACTAAAAAAATAATATCTGCCGCAGCAACCATGCCTTTATAAATGGAAATCATGGTTTCAAAAGGTCCGACAGGAGAAGGCTCCACTGTATGATAACTTCCAGGGACAAGAACCTGCCTCACCTGGTTGGGTCCAATTTCGAGAGCTTGGCGATCAAACTGCCCAGCTGGCAAAATATGGGTAAGAAAAGCAGCAAAACAAATCATTAAAAAGAGCAGCACAAAAACATGGGGCAATTTGAATTTCTTTTTTTCTCCGGGCAATGTTGAGCTCGTCGAAACTTCTTCCTTATAACTCATTATGTCCATCCTTTCTCTGTCCAAAGTGAAATATGTAGAAACTAAGAGCGCAAGTGTTCAGGAATTTCTTCCCCTCGAAGAAGATCGTCGTAGCTTTGACGCTTTACAATAGCATGAGCTTCTCCTTCATGAACAAGGACCACTGCTGGACGAGGCAAACGATTATAGTTACTCGCCATAGAGAAGGTATAAGCACCTGTATTAAAGACTGCCAGAACATCTCCTCTCCTGATAGAGTCAGGTACCATAACGTCTCGCATCAGCACATCGCCGGACTCACAGCATTTACCCACTACGGTTACCTGCTTTACTGCCGGTTCTCCCATTTTATTTGCCAAAACTCCCCAATACTGAGCTCCATACAGTTCTGGTCTTGGATTATCCGTCATACCACCGTCAATTCCTACGTATGTCATAGCTCCCGGGATCTCTTTTATGCTCCCTACGCGATAAAGAGTAATTCCAGCTTCCGATACAACCCATCGCCCGGGCTCAATAAGCACGGAAGGGAGAGAAATACCCTCTTTTTCTGATTCCTCTCGAATTCTGGTCATTATGGAATCTGTAAAATAGGCAAGGGGCTTTCTTCCCTCATCAGGTTGCTGTGGAACGCCAAAACCTCCCCCTATGTTCAACTCCTCTGTAACAAACCCTATATTTCGAGAAAGGGCCCCCATCCAATGGACCAAGACATCTACCGCCAAGAGGTGTGACCGATTGCTTTGAAGTTGTGACCCCACATGAAAATGGAACCCTTTCAGAACCATATGGTCTGAATCCATTACACGCCGAACAAGTTGTTCCAAAGAGGAGTCATTTAAAGAGAAGCCAAATTTAGACGTAGAATGCCCTGTAGCTATATATTGATGGGTTTCAGCATCTACGCCTGGAGCTATTCTAAAAAGAAGAGCTGGTCGTACATCTATGGTTCTTGCAGTTTTTTCAACAAGCTCAAGTTCTGATTCACTATCCACAACTATTCTACCTACCCCTGTCTGCATGGCTAGTACAAGCTCTTCCTGAGTTTTGTTGTTCCCATGAAATATTGTTTTCTCCATAGGGAACCCTGCTTTATAAGCTGTATATATTTCTCCGCCGGAAACCACATCAAGACCTAACCCTTCACTGGCAATAATTCTGGCCATCGCAAGAGTTAAAAAGGCCTTGCTCGCGTAAACGGCCCTCGTCCCAGGATATTTATCGAGAAAATCTCTTTTAATTTCACAGCATCGCTCTCGAATCGCCGTTTCTGATACGACATAAAGCGGCGTTCCGAAAGTGTCTGCAAGCTCCACCGTATCGCACCCATCAAAAACAAAATGTTTCTCCTCAGCAAACATCTCTGTTCCTCCTCATAAAAAAAGCAGCCCGTCCCCGAAGGGACGAGCTGCTTATGCTCGCGATACCACCCTGCTTGGATATTCTCAAACAACGAATACCCCTCTCTCGTCTGATAACGGAGACAACCCGGAAGCGTACTCCAAGTTTTTATTTTCGCTTTCTCTTTCCGCTTCAGCTCTGCAGGTTTTGAGCTTCCCGACCGTGATAAGAACATCTCTCAGTCTCTGAATGTTCATCCCTGGTATCACTTTTACATCGATTCTGCGCCCTGCTTCATCGCCATTGCTTAAAATATTTGGAGGTATTATAACGAACACCCATTACTCCGTCAACATAATAAAAACTAAATTTTCATATAAATTCCTGAATTGCACAAGACAAACGTTTCACTCCGTCTATAATTTTCTCCTCTCCCACCTTGGCAAAAGAGAGACGCATCCAGAAACGTCCCTCTTCAGGTTTGGAGAAAAATATTTCCCCAGGAATAACAGCCACTTTATGTTTAGCCGCTGCCAAATATGCAAGATCCACGCCATTCACCCCATGGAGCTCACCCCAAAAGAAAAAACCACCCTTGGGAACGACACTTTTAAAGCCTAGAGGATTCAAATATTCTTCCACCGCTGAAGCCATAGCATGACGGCGCTGAGCATATACAGCTCTAATTCTGCGCATATGATGTAAAAATTTTTCTTGCGACACAACATATAATACGGTTTTCTGCAAAAGAGAGGACACTCCTAGTTCTAAGGTCAATCGTAAATACACGGCTTTTTCCATAACTTCAGGGGGAAGCACCATCCAGCCACATCGAAGACCAGGAGCAATAATTTTTGAAAAGCTACCTAAATACACAACATGATTCTCTTTTTCAGCCATACTTAAATATGTACACGCAGGTTCCTCATCAAACCATAATTGACGATAGGGGTCATCTTCTACAACAAAAACATTATGTCTCTTCAACACCTCAAGAATTATTTTTTTCCTCGCTGCAGAGGTGCTGCGCCCTGATGGATTTTGGAAAGTAGGGATCGTGTAGAAGAAACGAATTTTTTCTTGAGATAAGAGAGTCTCTAATTCTTCTGGGATTGGTCCTTCTTCATCGAGAGAGACCGGGAAAAATCTTGCGCCTTCCTTGGCAAATGTCAACATTGCCTCAGGATATGACGGATTTTCGACTATAACTCCATCCCCTTCTTGCAAAAAAAGTTGGGAAAGGATATTAAGCCCCTGCTGTGAACCAGTTGTAAGGAGAATGTTTTCCGCCCCTTTTTCCCCTGAGGACAGACCCTCTTTCGCCATCCATACTGAAATCCACTCTCGCAAAGAAGTATCCCCTGCTGTATTCGGATAGGCTAGAACAGAAAGTTCCGATAATGAAAACTTCAGCCCTTCAGCAATGGCCTCTGTAGGGTACAAATCTTCAGAAGGTTGTCCTGCCGCAAAAGAAATGACACCTGGACGAGAAGCAAACGCCATCATTTCCTGGATGATAGATGGTTGTAGTCGCAATGCTCGGTGGTTAAAAAGAGACTCCCAATACATGTCATCACCTCATTGTAATAATATCTTACTCTTGACATGAAAAATAATTCTGTTAGCATTTTATTATAAACTTTAAGGCATATTCTATATCATAAATAAACAATTGTTTACCATGGAGGTGCGTATATAATGAAACAAATTTCCGTATTTCTCGCTGTAACTCTTCTGTTTTTGTGTTTTCCTTTTCTTGCCTCTGCTGCAGTATTGGGTAGCAATACAATTATAGTAGGGACAGAGAGTACTTATCCCCCTTACGAGTTTCGCGACGAAAAAAATAACCTGCAAGGTTTCGATATTGAACTTATGGAGACTATCGCTAAAAAGCTCGGGAAAAAGCTTGAATGGGTAGACATGCCTTTTGACAGCCTTATCCCCTCTCTTTTGGCAAAGAAAATTCATATTGTTGCCGCAGGGATGAGCGCTACACCTGAACGGGCTAAGCGAGTCGCTTTCTCTACTCCTTATGAAATCTCCATGAGTACCTTTATTGTACAGGCTAAGAACAATTCGATGAAAGAACTCAACGACATGAAGGGGAAAACTATTGCGGTACAGCTGGGGACAGTTCAGGAATCTTTCTCCCGATCTATAGAAGGAGCGGCGGTAAAGACCTTTCAGAAGTTTGACGACTGCGTGCGAGAAGTAATACTCGGCAGGGCAGACGCTTCTCTCATGGACATTCCTGTTGCGAAAAAATTTTTGGAGCAAAGGGATTTTGAAGGAGAAATAGCCGCCGCATTTAAGCAAGAAATTACTGGCGCAGGCAAGGCTATGGCTATTCATTTAGAAGAAAAAGATTTTCTCAATGCTGTTAACAAAGCTCTACAGGAAATAATAGATTCTGGGGAACTTCAAGACCTACAAAAGAAATGGTTTAATAACTGAAAATTCCATCTCTAAAATTAAACAAAATCATTAAAGGGGGGAGGACCTATCTATCGTCCGCCCCCCTTTATATTCTTTTTTACAACTACACAATTACCTGCCTCAACACATAAAGCTGGGCCTTTAGGAATATATTTATTAAGCCATGATATGGCCTCGGCTGAATTCAAGAAAGTTTTCCCAGGGAAAGGAAGTCCCGGCTTTTCAGTCATGAGAGCTGCTGGATGGCCTTTCAGATCAAAAACAACCTTTGACGCGATAAAAGCCGGTATAGTAAAATTTTTTGACAGTTCGGACATGGCCAATTCCGGAGCTTCCATAGCAAGGGCGAGAGACTGAGCGAAAGTACCAGGGCCAGCCCCATCTTCCAAACCTGCACAAAGAAGAATTCCACCTCCCGGGGCAAGGGCTTGCAATACAGCAGAAATAGATTTTGTCGCCTGATAAAGATCAATATCGTAAGGATATCCTCCACAGGAAACGAGTACTAATGGGACTGATTCCTGAATCCACAACGTTTGAAGCAATGAGGCTATCTCCGTTCCGTAGCGCCAGGCACGAATTGGATGTCCTGCTATGTAACAATAAGGGGAACCAGAACTATCTGGAATAACATTGAGCAGAAAACCTTTCCGCGTCCGAAGAACAAGTTCTTCATATTCAGCCATATCTTCTGCCACAGGGTTACCTTCCAATCGCCCACATTCTACACCCGAAGCAAAAGTCTCCCCTTCCAGACACAGGCTATGGTTATGTTGAATAGAGATGCCGTCAGATACACCTGGCAAGAGAGATTTTCGTCCCCCACTAAAACCTGCGAGATCATGATGTACTATTCCCCCCAGAAGGATAAGACTATCTGCTTGAGCCACAGCCTCATGAAGAATAACCGGCGTACCGCGACTGGTTTTTTCTCCTGTATCGATACCCTTTAAACTATCATGGGGCGAAACCACATCGCCAGCAAGAGGAATATCTTCAAGAAGCATTTCCGTCTCTTCCCTTGTGGGCAAACGATGCTGACCTCCACCTATAACCCATGTCACGGGAAAACGTCCGCCAGATCTAATTTCTCGTCGTATAGCTTGGGCCATAAGGGGGACTTGTTCCCACGATCGAGTAGCGTCGGGAACAACAACCGTTATGTCTTTTACATAACGAAGCATCTCTCGCAAAGAAGGGCTTTCATAAGGAGAGCTCAATGCATTTTCAGGAGAGTTAGGAAGGGGCTTGTTTTTACTTTGTACTCCGCTCAATACTGCTCTATCTAAAGAAATTTTTATTTTCCTTCGACCTAAAGCTAAGGATATGTTGGACTTCATATGTTTTAAAGCCCCCCCTTCCATTCATAAAAAGTTTTAGGGCGCCCTGGACGGCCATCTGGAGAAGCTGTTAATCGTACAACCATTCCTCGATCCGCCAGGAAGTCAAGATATCGATGAGCTGTTACATACGCAAGTCCGCTTGCAGCCGCAACCGCATCACAATCCATAGGCCCCTTATGCCTTTTAACGCAATAGATAATTTCTCGCATCGTATCTATGCTAATACCTTTTTTACGAATATCCCAATTCAGTTGATCCCTGTAATTTACCAACTTTTCGTGGAGCCGAAGGCGCGCACGAAAGTCTGGCATCCTAAGGGGTTTCAAAATAAAATCATCGGCCCCCGCCAAGAGGAGGCGAGAAGCCACGTTTTCCTTATCCATTTCTGAAAGGCCAATAAGAACTACTTTTTCTGACAATCCCCTGGCTTTTCGAATAAGCTGCAAGCCACTGGCCACCGGCAACCAAACATCCATCAACAGAAGGTCTACTTCATCATCCTTCACCCAACCTAATGCTTCCTCAGGTTCCACAGTAGAAAAGAAACGCCAATCTTCTTCCTCCGCCATTTTTTCCAGCTGGTAAAGAACATTTCGATCATCATCTATAACGCCTATATGAAGAGTCGTCAATCCTTTACTCCTCCCACACTGTCGTCGCTTATTTGCCACCGTTTATAAACCGCTAGAACACCCATAAATAGGATTATGCCCAATAAAGAAAACTTCCAACCGATGCTTGATGAAAGCTGTTGTGAAGGTTGTACGTTATAAGGAATGCCATATTTCAAGCTGAGATCTTTTAAATTTAAAAGATGAAGGACAGGATACCCCTCTCTCAGAGCTTTCCCTATAAGCCCATCCCCGCCATGATTAGAGGATGTTGGAAGATGAAGCCCTCCAGGTAAAGAAAGAATTTCTTCATCCTCTCCCATATTGGCATGGGATCCCCCAATGCTCACAACAAGTTTAGGAGAAAAATTTCGCACAAGCCTTATCTTTTGATCTATCATTTCCTGCAGATCTTTTCCACGAAGAATGGGAACGCCTTCTTCTGCTGCAGCCCTCTCCATAATGGCTATTCCTTCAGGTGCTATACCACCGCCATTTTCATCATTGCCACCAAGGGTATAATATTGAGCCTTGCTATGCAAAAGGCCTACCCTTCGAAGCTCTGAAGCCATTACAGGCCAAGGAGCTTCCGGCACATTCGCCCCCCATGTAGAGGCTCCCAGCGATACTACGAGAGCGATCTGGAAACCGCCATGTTCTGCAGCCTCTAAAACATTAAGCAACAAGCCTGGAAAAGAGGAGGAAGAAAAGATAGCAATCCTATCTCCTTTCTTGAGACCTAGCCGATGAAATTCCCTGAGAAAAATAGCAGACCAACTTGGTTGGCACGCTGTTCGTTTCGCCTCTAAGCTTCCGAGGGTCGTCGTTAAGGGACTCCATTCCAAGCCAATAAGACCGAGCTGCCACGGATCAGCTCCTCCTGCTCCTATATGAAGATCTTCGCGCCACTGCCATAAATGCAGCTCAGCCTGACGAACGCGCTCCCATACTTTCTTCTCTTCAATGGAAAGCCCCTGTTGCCGAGGGAAAAACCATAGAAACAGTAGGACAATTGCAAGAAAAGAGAGAAGCAGACGATTCTTCCATATAAAACGATGATAGCGCTGCTGATAATCCTTAATGTCGTCGTATTGTGAATATCCCATTTTAAGCACCTAATATCTGGCCTAGAAAGACCACACTCTCAAGAGTCATCGCCGTAACGATAGTAACGATAACGGTACCTATCAACGTATCCCCAATCCCCTGCCTCTGCATATCTGCGGCCATAAGCCCCGGAATAACCCATCCCAACCAGAGAGATGAGGCAGGGAAAAGATAATCTAAAAAAAGTTTGGCTCCTAAAGCCATAATCATGGCAGTAGCTATCCTCTGCCGCCCATATATGCCTGTATATCGTACCACTCCTTCCAAAATCAAGGAAAGGAGAATAGCCGTCCCCACAGCCCAGGCCACCCCATGAGGATCATGAATCTGCAACGCAAGGATTCCGGGGGTAATAATGCCGCCGCAAGAACGGCCTGTTCTATGATAGAAAATCATGCCAAGGACAATTCCAAGGCCAATGGTTATAAGCTGAACATTATGCATGGTCTTCACCTTGTTTCCCTTCAATAAGCAGTTGAAGAGGCACTCCCGCTACATTGCCGCATCCAAATACACGCCCTTCTTCTTTTATAAGACATTTCAAAGCATCAACAGAGAGGACCTCTCTATAAAGAAGGTGTGATTTAAAAGGGCGATCTCCCATAAGAAGCGACCTCTTCCATTGTTTTTTTTGTAACCAAGGGAGAAAGGCTTTAAGCCGTTCTGGGCGGTCTCGTCGATTATTAAAAAGCACTGTGGTTCCCTCCATAGGCCACTGAAGGGTATTGAAAAGCCTGATCGTAGTCTCAATATCGTTAGCAGAGAAAGCAACAGCAAGCTGGCTTCCATCAAACGACAGAACCTTAAAATCTGCTATATCTGGTGGAAGAGACCTCACTGCTTCTTCACCCTTCTTCTCGTTTAAACCTAGGTAAGAGAGAATTGCAAGAACTATAGACAAATTTTCATTTACCCATTCAGGAGAGGAGGAAGAAAAAACCGGAGGTGCTATATGAACATGACACCCCTTCTCTTCTAAAGCTGTAAGCAAAGAGAGAGACCTGGCCGTATTCTCAGGAGTAAAAACAGTAGCTCCTTTGGGGATGCCTCCTAATAAGGCTCGAACGGCCCCTATCTCGCCAGCTCCCCACGCATCTTGATGGTCAGGACGGACATTAGTGAGGACAAGAAGAGCATCCTTCCCCATCCACTGCGCAGCAAGACGCTGTAAGTCTGGGGCCACTGCACTATTTTCCATAACGATGGCTTCTGCTTCAGAAGGAATCGAAGAGAGCCACCACCGCATCTCTTCTACATGCCCCCCAGAACTTCTCAATATGGCTCTTTCTCCAGAAGGAGAGAGCTCCCTTGGAATGACACCGGTAATTCTGGCCCACGTTCTGAGGCCACAAGCAGAAAGAGCAGCGAAGAGAAAACGGACAACGCTGCTTTTCCCCCGACTCCCTGTTACCACTATTTGTACGGCCTCTTCATGTTTTACATCAATACACTTCAAGATTCTCATAGGAAGGATTGTATCACGGAAGAAGAAACATCCTACGCGTCATAAAATCGAAACCAACAAAATTCTTAACCCTATGCCACATAAGACCAACCCGCCTGCTATCTCTACGTACTTTCCCAAAATGCGCCCTGCTTGGAATCCCAAAAAGACCCCAAAAGCCGATAAGCCACCAGTAATTATTCCGGCAGGAACTGCCAATAGAAGAACTGATCCCTTCAGGGCTGCAACACCTATCCCAGCTGCAAGAGCATCAATAGAAGTAGCTAATGCAAGAGATAACAACATGGCTCCATGAGTATGATCTTGTCCATTACAACTTTTTTCTTCCTGAGATTCCCGGATCATATTCACTCCGAGAAAAAACAAGATGACAAAGGCTACCCAGTGGTCGTAAGCTTCAATAAAGCCAAGCAACTGAACTCCTAAACACCACCCTATCAAAGGCATGGCAAACTGAAAACCGCCACAAGCGGCTCCCATTCGAAAAGCAGGGGCGATGGAAGGTGCGGACAGACAAGCTCCTACGCCTATGGAGACTGCAAAAGCATCCATAGAAAGAGCAGCTGCCGTAAGCAATATTTCTAAATTTGACATAATCTACCCTTCTTTTTAAAAACAGTGTAAACATAACACTTATGACCCTCTAATAATTATTTTACCCTAAAGCTACATCTAATATCATCATTACAGTGAAACCAATAAGGACCCCCATAGTGGCCTGATCTCCATGTCCCCCTTGCTGAGATTCTGGAATAACCTCTTCCACAACTACAAAGATCATGGCACCAGCGGCAAATGCCAAGGCATAAGGTAGAATAGGGCGCGCCACAGTTACTGCCAAAGCGCCTATAACACCAAAAAAAGGCTCTACAATTCCAGAAAGCTGACCATACCAGAAGCTCTTACTTGGTGCCATTCCTTCCCGACGCAATGGCATGGAAACAGCCATCCCTTCAGGGAAATTCTGAATGCCGATACCCAACGCTAAAGCAGCAGCTCCTGCTAAGGAAGCAGATGGGATACCAGATGCTACAGCTCCAAAAGCAACGCCTACCGCCATGCCTTCAGGAATATTATGAAGCGTAATGGCCAATACAAGAAGAGTCGTCCTTTTCCACGTTGTAGAAACACCCTCCGCCTCGTTTCGAGGCAGGCCTAAATGAAGGTGAGGCAAAAAACGATCGATAATACGAAGAGAAACTCCGCCAAGCATGAAACCCACCGCTGGAGAAAGCCAAGGCAACTTCCCCATTTCCGTCGCCATATCAATAGCTGGAGCCAATAAAGACCAATAACTCGCCGCAATCATCACTCCTGCAGCAAAACCTAGCATAATATCGAGCAATTTCTGGCTCGGGTTTTTTCGCAGAAACACAACAGCCGCACCAAGAGATGTAAGCCCCCAAGTAAAGAGAGTCCCCATTAAAGCCTGCATCACAGGACTTGCGCCAACAAGGAAGTCTATCATTCTCTATTTCACTCCATTTCTATCCGTAATGTTATGTAGCTTTAGATCAGCAAAAATGCAGCTCTATTTATACACAAACTTTATTATATTTATATTACTATACATATGAAGAAGGTGAGTCGGGTGAAAAAAATAATCTCTCTCTTTATAATCATACTGGCTTTTTCTACAGCACCTTTGCCTGCATGGTCTGCACCAGAAATTCTTGCTGTCTGCGGTCCTTGCAGTAGGGCCTTTCTGCCTGTAGCAGAGGAGACTATACGAGAGCTTGGACTTGCAGAAAAAGTAACGGTTCAATTAACTACATGCCTCGGTGAATGCGGAGCCTCTCCGGTCATAGAATTTAGGGGGAACATTTACGGATTTATGACTAAAGACAAACTAAAGAACCTGTTAAACAATACGTTCCCTCATTTAGATGAAAATCACAAAAAAGAAGAATTTATTTGATTTCAACCGTAAAAAACTGAGAATCGATTTTTCTTTTCATAAAATAATCTAGAGACTACATCAGCCAAAATGTCGCAATATTTTTATATCTTGTTTTTCACTTATTCAGGAATTTTTTCAGACACCCTGTTATTATATTTATAGTTAGTTATAAAAAGGGAAATATATTATCATTGACAGTCCCCGCAAAGTTGTGGGATCATTAATTGTTTATGAGAAAAATAGATGAAGTATCTTCAGTCAGGAGGAAATGCTATGGAAGAGCCCATTATCGTTCTCGAACTTGAGTACAACCAATGGCTCGATCTCTGCACAGAGAAATTCGGGCTCCAACGGTATAGAACGGATCAGATCTGCCAGTGGATTTATCAGAAAAAGGTTTTTAATATTGCTGACATGACAAATCTGAGCAAAGAATTGAGAGAAGATTTAGTATACAAACTTTTAATTTTGCCCCCCATGCTTGTGCGTCAGGAAATATCGAAAGACGGCACAAGAAAATTTCTTTGGCAATTACGAGATGGAGAAAGAATTGAATCGGTACTTTTATCTCACGGGAACCATATGACCGCCTGTCTATCGAGCCAAGTGGGGTGTCCGCTAGCTTGTTCTTTCTGTGCTACAGGACAGGGAGGATTTGTACGCGACCTTTCCGCTGGTGAAATAGTAGGTCAATTTCTTGCCATGGAAAAGATCGCCGGCATGGACATTAACAATATTGTTTTCATGGGAATGGGGGAACCCTTTTTAAATCAGGAAGCTCTTTTCAAAAGCATCAGGATTTTTAACGACCCTAAGATGCGAGGACTCGGCGCTCGTCATATGACAATATCCACGTCAGGGATAGTTCCTGGAATACAGGCTCTGATAAAACTTCAAATGCCCGTAAAGCTTTCTGTCTCTCTCCATGCAACAAACGATGAGCTTCGAAATAAGTTAATGCCGGTAAACAGGCAGTATCCATTGGGGGCTCTTGTGGATGCCCTTCGGGAATATCAAACTGCCACAGGAGATCGCATAACCATAGAGTACGTTATGATCGATAAAGTAAATGACCTTGTCGAGCAGGCTTACGAACTAGCCACTCTTTTAAATGGCCTTTCTGTCTACGTCAACCTTATCCCCTATAACCCTGTAGAAGGAAGATTCAAGCGTTCCTCCGCTGGCCGCATTAAAGCTTTTAGCGCGGTGCTTTCCGAAATGAACATAGAATTTGAAATTCGACGAGAAAAGGGATCTGATATCAATGCTGCATGTGGCCAGTTGCGAAGACGAGATGGGAAAGACGCAAAAAACTAGTCTAAAAGACCTGGAAAACGGCAGGAAGGCGCGGATAGTGACCCTTCCCTCAGGAGAGAGCAGGCGGCGTTTAGAAGCCTTGGGACTTCGGGAAGGCAAACTGGTAGAAAAAGTTTCTGGAATGCCTTTCCATGGTCCTGTTACTATTATTGTCGACGGGCGACAAATTGCCATAGGCTGGAGAATATCGTCTCGTGTAGAGGTGGAACCCCTTCTGAAAAATGATTTACATTACGATTCTCTAGAGAAGGAAGAACCATGAGCATAGAAAAGAAAACAAGCAAGACATTACTTTTAGTTGGAAATCCAAACGTAGGGAAAAGCGTTATTTTCACCAGATTAACGGGAGTTCGCGCCCTCTCTTCCAACTATCCGGGCACAACTGTGGGATTTATGGAGGGATGTCTGCGCTATAAGTCTGAGGCCTACCGTATTATTGATGTACCAGGAGCATATACCCTTGATCCCACTAATGAGGCAGAGCAAGTCGCCAGACGCATGATAGATGAAGGCGCCGATTTAGCAGTTATAGTTCTTGATGCCACCGCCTTGGAGAGGAATCTCTATCTCGCCTTCCAGACAATGGAACGAGGGCTACCAACTATTATTGCGCTTAATATGGTTGACGAGGCCCGCCATCGAGGCATCACTATAGATGTAGGAAAACTGGAAAGCCTTCTCGGAGTTCCTGTAATTCCTACTGTTGCTTTAAGCGGCGTAGGAATCAGCAAGCTCATAGAGCGAATTCCCGAAGCTAGGACAGGACATGTCGCTCCCCTTTCAAGTGAGGAAAGATGGCAAAAAATAGGGAGCATTATTGGACAGGTTCAAAAAGTTGTTCATCGACACCATACTCTTCGAGATACTCTTGAAGATCTATCTGTTCATCCTCTTTGGGGAGGGCTTATTGGAATTTTAGTTATAGCTGTAAGTTTTTATGTCATTCGTCTTATAGGAGAAGGTCTTATCGACCATGTTCTGGACCCCCTTGTAGCAAAATTCTGGATCCCTTTTTTAATAAAGTTATCGGAAGCATTGAAAGGATGGCCCCTCGCACAGCATCTGCTTGTGGGGAGCCTTATTGATGGTTCAATCAACATGGAACAAAGTTTCGGGCTTCTCTCTACAGGACTTTATGTTCCTATCGTCATGGTATTACCCTACGTTTTTTCTTTTTATCTGGCATTAAGCTTTCTTGAAGATGTAGGATATCTGCCTCGTTTCGCCGTTCTCTTCGATGCGCTTTTTCACAGATTAGGACTCCATGGCTATGCCGTGGTACCCGCTCTGTTAGGGTTGGGGTGTAACGTCCCTGGCATTCTTGCTACACGAGTTTTGGAATCGGAGCGCGAGCGCTTCATAGCAGCTACGCTCATCTCTGTTGCCATCCCATGCGCCGGACTTCAAGCCATGATTGTGGGGGTTATAGGACATCTTGGAATTCGTTACGTCTTTATTACCTACGGAGTCCTTTTTTTAGCTTGGGTTATCATCGGCCGAATTCTCCATATGACCATGCCAGGATATAGTCCTGAACTGATCGTGGAGATTCCGCCGTATAGAATACCCTCTGTGAGAGATCTCTTTTTTAAACTCTGGTTCCGTTTAAAAGGTTTTTTTAAAGAAGCTATTCCTCTAGTCATGGTCGGCGTACTCCTCATTAACGCCCTTTATATGACAGGAGCTATCACTGTTATTACAGGCATACTCAAGCCCATATTTACCAACCTGCTTGGCCTCCCTGCCGAAGCCGCAGCACCTATTATTATGGGACTGCTTCGAAAAGACGTCGCCGTAGGAATGCTGGCCACACTAAATCTCTCCCCTTCTCAGCTTGTAGTGGCTACCGTAACTCTCGCTATGACCTTCCCCTGTATCGCCACATTCATTGTCCTTTGGAAAGAACTCGGCGGGAAAAAGATGACAGGAAGCCTCGCTATTATGATCATATCAGCCTTAACGGCTGGAACTCTTTTACGAATCGCTCTCAGCTTGAGCTTTTAAAGGTTCTTTCTCCTTTTTATATAAAGTTCGAAGGGCCCAAAAAGAAAGGGTACTCGCGCAAAACACGACCACATATGCTACAGAGTACCCTTCTTTAGCATAGTGTCCCAGTGCACTGCCTGGGAAGAAATCGAGAATGGCACCTGTCCCCCATTGGTAAATAATGACCGTCATATAAATAAAAGCGTTGACAATTCCCATAACAGCTCCCCGAAGATGGGGACGGGCCACATCATTAATTTTTGCCGCGTAACAAACTGCCCCTCCGCCAGTACTCGCTCCCAAAAGAAATCCTGCCCCTGCTGCTACATATATAGGAAAACGAAAATAAAGAAACCCTGTAATAAGAGCCAAAGAGAGCGAAAAAAACATTGAGAACACGAAGAGAAGAATCTCTCTGTTCCTTTTCGAGCGCCCCCAAAAACCTGAAAGAAGAGTGCCGACTACCACCCCAACTCCCATAAGCGAAGCCCATCCCCGACAATCAGCAACAGATCGACCGTAAACAGCAGAAAACCAGGAAACAGCCCATAACGCTTGTAAAGAAAGGATAGACGCCATGGAAAGACTCCAAAGAAGCGTCACGGAACGGGCAACAGGCGAACCTGTTACAAAAAGGAAAGCTTCTTTCAAATTATGAAGCAATCCTGAAGATGAGGAACTATTTTTAATATACACAGGATCTTCATGTCTCACCCAAAAAAGGAAAGTAGATAACAAGAGACAAAAAAGGGCAAGAGCCAGAGACACGTTGCTCATGCCCCATCTATCAATAGCCGCACCTAAGGGAGCCACTCCTATCACTGTTCCCATGTTGCCGCACGCCAATGTAATTCCAGAGTAGAACGCGTAAAGTGCAATGGGGAAAGCGGCAGCCTGAAAAACCAAAGCTCCCATAAATAAAGGAGAAAAACCTAACCCCATAAAAAGCCTCCACAAAGAAAGAGTCATAACTGTCGGCTCAAAAATCATCATAAAGCCACCTAAAGCTGTAAAAAACAATCCTATAGAAGCAACTCTCATCGGACCGAACCTGTCGAGCAGTACTCCGCACACAGGCTGCATGGCTCCATAGGCGTAAAAGAACAAGCTCGCTATAAACCCCGTCATCGTCGCGCTAAGGTTTAAACGAGCTGAGTAAAGAGGCATTACCACGGAAGGGGCGATGCGAAAGAAATATGACATGAAATAAGAAAACAACAACACGACGAAAATAAGGTACGCTTTCCTTCTATGCTCCTGCTCTTGCCTCATGATGCATAATCACTCCTTATAAAAAGAGTGCCCTTCATAAAGGGAGGGCACTCAATATATTTAAGGTTCAATATATTCTAAAAACGCATCTATTCCTGATCTGCTTCTGAAACTATCTGCGTTCCAGCTTCTCCTTTCAAGGCTGCAAGAACTTGATCAAGGCGAGCTATAATAGCTCGATCTCCTCCATCTTTAACAAAACGAAGGGCTGCTTGAACTTTAGGTCCCATGGATCCCGCTCGAAAATGTCCCTCTTCCACATACTTTTCCATCTCTTCTATCGTAACTTTTCCTAAAGGCATCTGATGGGGTGTATTGTAATTAAGAATAGCGTTGGGGACATCTGTTAGAATAACAAAAGTATCAGCATGCACGTCTTGGGCCAATCGTTCCCCTGCCAAATCTTTATCGATCACAGCTTCCACACCATAAAGACGGCCCTGCGCATCTCGACAAACAGGAATGCCACCCCCACCAGACGCTACAACTATAAATCCTCTATCGACAAGCTCTCGAATAACCTCTTTTTCTATGACGTTTTTAGGTTCAGGGGAAGGGACGACCTTTCGCCAGCCTCGTCCGGCATCTTCTATCCATCGTTCGCCCCTCTGTGCCATGCGAAGCTCAGCTTCTGCTTGGGAATAAAAAGGCCCTACAGGTTTTGTAGGAGTGCTAAAAGCCTTATCGTCAGGATTTACTTCTACCTGAGTCACAACGCAAACCGCATCTTTTTTCAATCCTCGCGCCATACACTCATTATGGAGAACCTGGCACAACATATAGCCAATAAATCCTTGACTCTCTGCTCCACAAAAATCCAACCCCATAGCCGGAACCTGCTCCCTAGACATCTCATTTTGAATAAGAATGGCACCAACCTGAGGACCGTTTCCATGAGTTAGAACCAGTTCATATCCTTTTTCTACAATATCTAATAGCTGTTCTACGGTGTGAGTTATATTAGCCAGCTGTTCTACAGCTGTTCCCTTCTGGCCCGGCTGCAGAATGGCATTCCCTCCTAAGGCCACTAAAACTCTCGAGCTCACGACTTCACTCTCCTGTCATTGAATAAGTTACAAATACAAATAATATAACCCTATCTCGTCGAGAATGAAACGGTCATAGCCATTCTGCTTTGTAAAATGGCCTCCTTGAAAAAATGCTACAAGGAGGCCATGGGTTTGCTTTTATCTCTCTTCTCGCTGTAGAAACGCTTCTATTTGTTCCAACCCCTCTGAACCAGTATCCACAGTCATTGCAGATTGTACAGCTTTTTGGGCAGACGCTACATCTTTAAGCCCATTTCCTGTAACGACCAGCGCTACACGCTCATCAGCTTTCAGGCGTCCCTCTAAAGCCATATGTCGGAAACCTGCGTATGCTGCCACTCCGGCAGGCTCAGCAAAAACGCCTGTCAAGCGAGGCAATTCACATAAGGACTCAAGAATTTCGCTGTCTGAAACAGCAACAGTTGTTCCTCCGCTGCTACGTATAGCATTTAACGCCTTGGCCCAGTTACGAGGAGCACCAACAGAAATGCTGTCAGCAATAGTATTGGCCGCACCAAACTCTACTCTATTAGAACCAGCTTGGATAGCGCGGTGAATCGGACATGCCCCCTCGGCCTGAACACCAACAATAGCAGGAATGGTCTCAATCAGCCCTACTTGTTTAAGATCGTAAAAGCCTTTATACATCGAACTGACGATGCAACCATCCCCCACAGATACAAAAACGATGTCTGGAAGATCCCAATTACACTGCTCCGCAATCTCCATGGCGCAGGTCTTCTTCCCTTCCACTAAATAAGGGTTGATTGCGCAATTACGATCGTACCAACCATGATGTTCAATAGCTTTCATTGCCAGTTCCACTGTTTGAGCATAATCTCCACGCACAAGAAAAACTTTTGCTCCGTAAACTAAAAGCTGAGTTACTTTTGCTATTGGGGCTGTTTCGGGAACAAAAATAACGCTGTTTAATCCCGTTACTGCAGCAAACCCCGACAAAGAACTTGCCGCATTTCCTGTAGACGCGCAAGCCACTGTAGATTGCCCCTGCTCTAGAGCCATTGTTACAGCAATTGCGCTAGCTCGATCTTTCAAAGATGCAGTTGGGTTACGACCATCATCTTTCACTTTCACTGAAGCAACTCCATAGCGCTGAGCCAGCTTCGGTTCGTCGTACAGCGGAGTCCACCCAACCTGGAGGTTAGGGCGAACGGAACCTTCCTCTACTGGCAAAAGTGCATCATAACGCCAAAGGGAGTGCCGAGAATCGGCAGCCAGGGAACGACGAGTGAACGTCTTGGCAACTTCTTCATAATCGTAAAAAACATGCATCGTTCCATCAACGCCGCAATGAGGGCAAGTCTTTACTCCTGCTTCCTGTGCAAACGTACGCCCACAGAGAGCGCACTTCAAAGCAACTACTTTAGACATAGCAAGGCCTACCCGAGTACCGAACGAATAATACCCATATAACCGAGACAGGCCTTTTCAAGCTGGTCAATCTCAATATATTCGTCAACTACGTGAGCTAACGACTCTAAAGACCCTCCAAAACCAATCGTCGGGATTCCCGCTTTCCCAGCATAATAGCTCCCGTTCGTACAGAAGGCGTAATGAGAAAGTTCAGGGTTCAACCCAGCCTGGCGCAACCCACGTAAAGCTGCGGCTACAAACCAGTTATCTTCAGGGAATAGCCAGCCAGGCGCGTAACGTGTTGCCTCTATGGGAGCACCGGTATAACACATTTCGCTTCCTACAGCGAGAGCGACCTTCGCATCGAGTTTAGAATTGCGCTTCTTCTCTTCATCAATAATCTTTTGGATCTGATCTAAAACTTCGGCATCAGTTTCTCCTACAAGAAGTCTTCGGTCATATGTTACGCGGCAACGTTCTGGAACCACACTCGCTCCAGGATAGGGAGAGGAAATAATGTCGGTTAATTCCAAGATTCCCTTACCGAGAACGGGTTGTTCTTTAGGCTGAAACTCGCGCTCTATGGCAGCAAGGAGAGGTACCATTGTTTTAACAGCGTTCAAACCTACATCAGGATTTGATGAGTGAGCTGATTTGCCGTACGTTTCTAAAACAACTTCTGCTCGGCCTCTCTGTCCCCGCTTAAGGTTTAAAGAGGAAGCCTCTCCAATAACGACGCAATCGGGATTCCAGCGTTTCCCTATCGCCTCAGATGCAACTCCTTCAAAACATTCTTCATGAACGGATCCTGCAACAATAATTTCTCCATTAAGGTCGGCTCTTTCTTTTTTTATCAAAGATGCTGCCATCATGGAAGCTGCCAAGTTCCCCTTCATATCTGATGTTGCCCGCCCATATATACGTCCATCAACAATTTCTGCGCCGAAGGGGTCATGGGTCCATTTCGAGGGATCTACTATTTCCACATGGTCCATATGTCCTTCAAAGAGAATACGACGGCCGCCACTACCGAGAACAATCCGCCCAGACACGTTTCCGTAATGGTCACGTTCTACGGAGTCAAAGCCAAGTTCCTGCATGCTGCGTTCTACAAAATCAGCCATCTCTTTCTCCTGCCCTGAGAGGCTGGGGCGGCGGATCATTTCTCTGCACAAGGAGACGAGAGGCTCTCGCCAATCCATACTCATAAAAACATTACCTCCTCACTAAGATAAAACAGCGACGGATATAAAAATAACAGCGATATAAGGCAAAGAACCCTGGCCTCTATTTTTCGAACCGTACGACTTGACCAGCTTTCTCTTTCATAACAGCCCCATCATCAACTACAAGCCGTCCACAGACTATGACGTAAGGAATGCCTTTAGCAAACTGTTTCGGATTTTCGTAGGTAGCAGTATCGATTACCGTCTCAGGGTCGAAAATAGAAATGTCTGCCACGTATCCTTCTTTGAGAAGCCCTCTATTTCTCATCTTGAAGATAGAAGCCGGACGTCCTGTCATTTTATGGATAGCTGTAGGAAGATCTAAGATTTTACGTTCTCTCACATAGTGCCCCAATATGCGAGGGAACGAACCATAGACTCTGGGATGAGGATGAGCCCCAAGAATTCCATCTGTGCAAGGGTTCTGAAGAGGGTGAGCTAAAATTTTCTCAACATGCTCTTCGTATCCGTAAAAATCTACGAGGCCTACCACCATCTCTTCCTCGAGAAGGATATCGAAAGCCGCATCGAGAGGATCTTTCCCTCTCAACTTGCCTATCTCGATCATGTTTTTCCCCACTACATCAGCATTTTTTGCTGTTTTAACGAATGTAACAGAGATATTCTCCATTCCGGCAAAGTCGATAAAGTTATCCCACCCATGGATACCATCTCGAATATCCCGTTTCATCCGTTCTCGCGCTACAGGATCGGCTAAACGAGCTAAAGCCTTATCAGCTCCGCCGTCATGAACCCATGGAGGAAGAATAACACTGAATGTCGTGCTTCCAGCCGTATAGGGATATTGATCAAAAGAAACTGCAATTTCTTTTGATGCAGATTCCAGCTTTTCCATTACAGCATCAAAGAGATGGGCATTTTTCTTGCCACAAACTTTAAAATGGGAGAAGTGGATGGGGCAACCAGATTTCCGGCTAATACGAACAACCTCGTCCATCGAGTTTAAAATATCATCAGCCTCGCTTCTCTGATGAATCACTAAGGGGAGACCATACTTCGTAAGGACCTTCGTAAGCTCAGCTATCTCGTCTTCTGAAGCGTAATTACAGGGAGGATATATTAAACCAGTAGACAACCCCACAGCTCCATTTAATATAGCTTCTTCCAAAAGGTCTTGCATTTTTTTTACTTCATCTTTTGTGGCAGGACGATTTTCAAGCCCCACAACACACATGCGAATATTTCCATAAGGAGCAAGATACGCTAAGTTTGGACCTAAGGGTTGAGCTTCCAACCGGGCGAGATATTCAGCGGAACTGTGCCAATTCCATTCCACCTCATATTGCCCCTCCAATCCTGCCATAACTTTCTTCCAAACATCAATATACTCAGTTCGAACTGGAGCAAGAGACATGCCGTCTTGCCCTATAATATCCGTCGTCACACCTTGTGTCGTTTTATTCGCAATCTCCGGTTCCACAAGAGCTACAAGATCAGAATGGCTATGAGTATCGATAAAACCCGGCGTTACTGCTAAATTTCTGGCATCGATCACTCGTTTAGCTTCAGCATTCTCTAAATTTCCTATAGCCGCTATAATGCCACCTTCAACAGCGATATCAGAAACAAAACCAGCTTTTCCATCTCCAACGTAACAAGTTCCATTCTTTATTAAGATATCGAACAAAATAAAATCCCTCCCCTCAATCTTCTTCTCCTGTGTCTCCAATATTTTTCAAAAATCACCACGGTCCTACTACAGACGCTCCCAAAAGAACCTCCGGGAGCCAACATGACAATGCTGGCACATAAGTAGTCAGGAGCAACACTGGCAAAGAGACCAGAAACAAAAATGGCATCATCGTTTTCGTTAATTCAGCGGCTGGTACCTGCGCTAATCGAGAACCAACAAATATTGACATTGCAAAAGGAGGCGTCATAACACCAATTCCTACGTTGACAACCATCATGGCTCCCAGGTGAACCAAATTTACGCCAAGTTCCTGCATAAGAGGGAGCACGAGAGGAACAACGAGGATCAAAATGGGAATACCATCCAAAAACATTCCCAAAAACAGGAGGAAAATATTCAACATAAGAAGGATAAGGTACTTGTTTTCAAATAATGTCAACATGAACGTTGCTACTTCCTGCGCAACTCCTTGGCGCGTAAGGAAACGAGTCAGTATCGTTCCTCCGGCAAGGAGCAGGGTAGTCATTCCAAAGGTGCCAATTGTGCCCGACAAAGCTTTCTTCAACTTTGCATTCGTTAGCTCACGATAGGCAAACCATCCTACAAGGAGGCAGTATACTGAGGCAATTCCGCCGGCTTCGTTAGGGGTAAAAATACCACCATAAATGCCGACCAGAATCAATACTGGACATCCCAACGCCGGAATAGCAACCCGGCCAGTGTGAAGTACGTCTCTAAAAGACTCTTTGAAAGTTGTTGGAAGCTCAGGCTTCTCGCTGCTTTCAAATGTATAACGATCTACCATAAAGTAATTTAAAATCCCGTAACCAATTGCAAGCACAAATCCCGGAAAAACTGTGGCGAGAAAGAGAGCCGCCACTGACTGTCCCGAAAGGAGACAATAGATCATCGCCGGCACACTGGGAGGAATCAAATAGCCCAGATAGCTTGAAGAACAAAGCAGAGCTGTTGTATAAACTCTCTTATAGCCAAATTTCTCCAGACGCGGCACCAGTAAGGGGATCAAAGCGGCGATACAAGGAACAGACGATCCTGTCAAAGCTCCTAAAAAAAGGGTCGCTACTATTCCTACAGCCGTAAGCCCTCCCTTGAGCCGCCCTACGAGAGAGTATGAAAAATTGACAATGCGATCGGCTAATCCTGCCTCTGAAATCAAAGCTCCAGAGAAGACAAAAAAAGCTATGGCCATAACCGTCGACGAATCTAATGCGTGGAAAAATGTATTCGCCATAAAAGCTGTAGAGCCCCCCATAACCAAAAGGCCCAAAGCCGTTGAACCTATAAAGAGCCACCCTATGGGGAAACCCAGAACGATCCCCACAAGAAAACTAATTAGTGTGGTTACTGTTCCGATGTCTATCATCTATTCTGCCTCCCCTTCATTTGCTGAAATCCAACGAAGTTGCTTCAGCTCGTAAATATCGCAAGCCACATGCCATCCATAGTGAAGAATAGCAAAAACAACCATAGCTCCCATCGCATATGTGAGCCAGCTCATATTGAACCAGCGAACAAGGGTCGCGTATTCAGGGTATTTAAAGGCCCTTTTTAATACTTTCCATGTAGACCCACTCATAGAAATTATCATGAAAATGGTAACAACACTTTTAACAATATCGAACATTGCTCTCTTTGCCTTGTCATTCCCACACAAACAATCTGGAAAAATATCCACAGCAATATGAGTTTTCTGGGATGCCCCATATGAAATAGCAATATAGATTGTGAAAATAAATATGTACAACATAAAATCACTGATCCACATGATCTCAAAATGCAACCAATACCGATTAACAACCTGGCAGAACGTGAGAATAATTGCTGATAAAAGTCCTACGGAGGCTAGGAAAAATTCCACTTTTTCCAAATACAAGAAAAATTTTTTCATTGTAACACTTCCTTCTCTCTGAAGTGCAATCCCCTCTATCTCAAAATAGGGAATAGGTTAATCTACAGTAAGGGAAGAAATAAGGAGGCAGTCCTTTGACTGCCTCCTTAGATTTCATCTACTTCGCCGCTTTTTCGGATAAAACCAGTTTCCGATTCGCCTCAAGCTCAGCAAGAATCTTTTCGGTCATATTCTGACCAGGATAATGCTTATCGAGCCAAGGCTTGCACAGTTCGTTCCAAATGCTCAAGACATTTGCTTTTTCACGGAATGCGGCTCGCTCTTCGTCGGTAGGATAATAAATCTCGAAATTCTTCTGATCTTTCAAGAACGCCTGGAATTCTTCTGCCATACGCTCCTGAATTGCATACTGATGAGCCTCTGCCTCTAGGGCAGCTTTCTCTATAGCAGCTTTGAGATCATCAGGAAGCTCTTCCCAAAGATCTTTGTTGATGACAACCTGGTTTGCATCCCAGCACCAATCAAGGGAGGTGTAATACTTTATAACCTCGTAATGGCGCTCCTCCACAAGAGAAGGCCACATTGACCAACAACCATCGACAACGCCACGAGACAGAGCATTATAGAGCTCGCCCCAAGGTACGGTTTCCACAGTCATGCCTGTTCCTTCAGCCATATTCTGAAGTCCTCTTACACAGCCAAGAGAAGAAGAAACTCGCATTTTCAGGTTCTTGAAATCTTCAGGGGTCTTAATGGGCCGGATATTGTTTCCAACACCATAAGATCCTTGAGACACGGTGAAAAGGATGTGCATCCCAACTTCATTCATAGCCTTTTCCATTGGTGCATACAAGCATCCATCTGGACGCTTAAAAGCCATCTTGCACTCTTCCCATGTCTCAACAGTCCAAGGCATCCAGTTAAACATCCCACCTGGGACGAGGTTTACATAAGGTGCCACTCCACATATTTCCACTTCGCCATCCTGAACGGCATGGAAAATTTCATCAAGAGTGCCCAGCTGGTTATCAGGGAAAAACTCGACTTGGATTCGACCATCACTATATTTCGAGATCAACTCACAGAAAAGCTTATAGGACTCCCCTTGAGATGCTCGAACTGAGGTCTGCCCAAAACGCCACTTATACTCTGGTTCTGCTGCTCCCGCAACAATGGCAAAACCTAAAGACAGAACAACCAATACGACGACTAAACTCTTTCTCCAGAACCCAACCTTAGACATCATGTAACGCCTCCTTTTTCATGCGCAGATCCTTCCGGAAGTGCAGTTCAAGAGCCCTAAAAACGCAACGACTTTCCCCTCGCGAATTAATACTCCCCAAGAACAGGATAACGTTTCTCCGCCGTTCGCCCTCCCCTCGGCCTTACTGACGAAGAAGAGGTTGCGAAAACGCAACCTCACATCTTTAGCCCGCTACATCATATTAAACAAGAAGTCCTGTAAGCCTATTAAATTCATCAATTCTTTCGTCAATAGCATCGGCCATTTTATGAATAGAACCCCAATACGCATCGTAGTCGTACCACTGATCATTCAGTTCCTCTGAAGTCTTCCCCTGTTGCTCAACCCATGTATAATATTTGAGATTATGGATTCGCTTCCGATCGTAATATGAAAGTTCCTGCATATAATCAATTCCGACTCCAAAAACATGCTGGTGAAGATCGATGGCAGCATCCATCTCAGTATAGGGTCCCATTTCCTCTTCCATTTCTTTGACCCTCGAGCCGTACATTTCCATGGAATCAGTCAGAACAGTTATTATGACATCCTGTTCACTCAGCTCGTAGTACTTTGCCATCTTTATGGCCATAAGGATATTGGCCGCTCCCGAAATTCCTATAAGTGGCAGACTTTCCATAAATGTCTCTGATATGCCACTCTTGCGCAGGAATTCCTGGCCTGCTGGTTCGTTGAAAAGGCGTATCATAGCCATACTGTCAGCATCATCTATGTCGATAATCATGTCGGTGTTCTTCACATTGTGAATCCATGGAACGTGCTTATCCCCTATCCCCTCAAGGCGGTGAGCACCAAAACCGTTCCACAGAAGTGTGGGACACTGAAGAGCTTCTCCCACTCCAATCTTGCTCCCAGGATACTTTCCCTTCAGATAATCTCCGCTTGCAAGTGTTCCACCTGATCCGGAAGTCAGCACCACTCCAAAATATCGTCCATCCTCACCACATACCTTCTGAAGGACTTCTTCCATAGCGTGACCAGTTACCTCGTAATGCCACAGGTGGTTTCCAAACTCTTCAAACTGATTAAACACCATTATGTTGTCTCGAGTTTTACGCAGTTCCCAAACCTTATCGTAAATTTCCTTTACGTTGCTTTCCGTTCCAGGTGTACCAATAACTTCCCCTGCTACAGTTTTCAGCCACTCGAAGCGCTCAGGACTCATTCCTTCTGGGAGAATGGCAATAGAATCACATCCCAGCAGCTGAGCGTTATAAGCTCCCCCTCGACAATAGTTTCCTGTTGAAGGCCACACTGCTTTTTGTGACGTAGGATCAAACTGTCCAGTCACAAGACGGGGTGCCAAGCACCCGAAGCTCGCTCCTACCTTGTGAGCCCCTGTAGGAAACCATTTCCCCACAAGAGCCACTATTTTTGCCTTTACGCCTGTAATCTCTCTAGGAATCTCTACATAATTCACGTTGCCGAACAATCCACCCTGCTTTTTCGGCTCATTTTTCCAGGTTATGCGGAACAAATTGACTGAATCTACATCCCAAAGGCCCGTCTTCTTTAGGCGCTCTTTAATTTTTTCCGGCGTATAACGATCCGGATCTTTCATCTGCTTAAAGGTGGGGATAACAATATTTCGTTTTTTTGCCTGCTCCACCGCTTTTTTGAGCCCTTCTTTGTGAATGGTCAAATCGATCATTCTTGCTCACTCCCGTTCTTATATATTCTCGCTACCTGTTCTCTTCTAGCCGATATTTTCTCTCTTAAAACCCTGCGTAAAGAGGAT